>CALRHY010000017.1 GCA_943359495.1 Candidatus Uhrbacteria bacterium RIFOXYB12_FULL_58_10 | reverse complement strand
GCCACAGCATTTGGCGTGGCAGCAGTTTCATTCACATCTACGTTCCTCTCCGTTTGTACCGCTGTCTTTTTTACAGCAACGCGTCGCACTGTTGGCTTTTTTTCCGCAAGAGGTTTCTTTTCCATAGCAACTAGTTGGTGACACGCAGGCGGCGTAGACGAGTGGTCTGGTGGGTATTCTTTGGCAACATGTTCTTTACTGCGCGCTCCAACATTTCACCAGGATTTTTTTCCTTCACTACCGAAATCTTGCGTGAGCGCAGTCCGCCTTGGAAACCGGTGTACCATTTATACACCTTTTGTTCTTCTTTCTTACCGGTCAAGCGAATTTTTGCAGCGTTTTTGACGTGCACAAAATCACCGCGATCAGTGTTCGGGGTAAAGCTGGCCTTGTTCTTGCCCATGAGCAACGTCGCAACCTGGGTTGCAATACGACCAAGCGGCCTTTCGGTTGCGTCGATGACATGAACGGCGCGATTGTTTACGTGTACAGGTGTAGCCATATTTAGACAAACTCAATTTGCACCATTTCCGCGGCGTCTCCCTGGCGATAACCAATGCGGGTGATGCGGGTGTATCCGCCATCACGGGATGCGTAGCGCGGCCCCAACTCTTCGAGGACCTTACGGATTGCACCGTCGGTTTGCAGTACCTTACCGATCTCTTTCAACGCGTTCGGCTTCTTGTGGCGGCCGACAGTGATCACACGCTCAACAATCGGCTGGACAGCCTTTGCTTTTGCACGTGTCGTCTGCACACGCTCATACAAGACCACGCTCGTTGCCAAATTGCGTAGCAACGCCTCGCGAGGTCCTTTTTCTCTTCCGAGAACAACAGTTTTCTTGCGGTGTCTCATACGTCCGTGTGTAGAGCGGATTATTCTTCGCTTTCAGCTGCTTTCTTTTTTGCTTTCTTTGGCTTTTCGACCGGAGTTTCTTCGGCGACTGCTTCATCAGATGAAGCGCCCGATTCAGCAGCAACGTTCAATCCCCCACCGATATGCTGGAACAACTGGAAGTGGTTGATCAAAACGCCTGTTGCATGCTCGACCGCTTCTTTCGGAGAAACAGTTCCGTCCGTCTCAATCGTCATCAAGAGTTTGTCGTAATTCGTGATGTCGCCAACACGGACGTTCTCGACACGAAAGCCGACGCTCACAACCGGAGTAAACAAGGCGTCAATGGCAATCGTTCCAAGCTCCATCTTTTCCTTCGAGCGTTCTTCGGTCGGCACATAGCCGCGACCGCGTTCGACGGTGATCTCCATTTCAAATTCTGCGCTCTTATCGGTCAATGTTGCAATGTGGCACGTTGGATTGGCGATTTCTACGTCGGATGTCGCTTTGATGTCTGCTGCAGTGACTTCAGTCTCACCCTTCGCGTGTAGCGTCAGTTTGACCGGACCATCGGCATAGGACTTCAGACGAACCTGCTTGAGGTTCAGGATGATTTCCAAGACATCTTCCTTCACGTGAGGGATCGCAGAAAATTCGTGCTGGCCGCCCTTAATGCGGACTGCGGTGATTGCTGCGCCGGAAAGAGACGAAAGCAATGCGCGGCGGAGGGCGTTTCCCACCGTCGTGCCGTAGCCATGAAAAAACGGCTCAACGACGAGGATTGCCTCATGTTGCGATGCGCCGGGCGTCAGCTCAATTTTCGACGGGTAGAGAATGTCCTCCATAGGGAGTTTCGGGAGGGTTACCACGCTAACGTGAATAGAATTCGACGATCATTTTTGGATCGAAAATTTGTTGGAGATCCTCATTTTCCGGCTGCGAGAGAACCGTTCCGGAAAACGTTGCCGAATCAATGCGCAACCAGCTTGGCGGACGCTGTTTCTCAAGAGTCTGCTGCACTGCGACGAAGACTGGCGACTTTTTGCTCCCTTCGCGCAAGCCCACGGTTTGACCGCTGCGTACTGCAAAGGATGGAATGTCTACCTTCTTGCCGTTCACTTCGACGTGCCCGTGGTTCACAAATTGGCGAGCTTGAGAGCGCGTCTTTGCAAAACCCAAACGATAAACGATGTTATCGAGACGCATCTCCAATGTCCGCACAAGAAATTCTCCGGTATCACCCTTTTTCTTGCTGGATTCATCAAAATAGCGGCGGAATTGCTTCTCGTTGATGCCGTACAAACGTTTGGCCTTTTGCTTTTCGCGCAGCTGAATGCCGTAGGCAGTCGGACGGGTACGCGAGGTTGGACCGTGGGCTCCCGGCGGGAACGGACGGCGCTTGAACGCGCATTTTTCGCGTCCACAAAGCGAGACTCCCTCGCGACGGCACATTTTACAGGTAAGCTTGATCTTCATATGTTAGACGCGACGCGCACGAGGAGCGCGGCAGCCGTTGTGTGGGATTGGCGTTTGATCACGAATCGCAAGAATTTGAACACCATTTGCATTCAATGCGCGGACTGCAGATTCACGTCCAGAACCGATACCGCGGACGAAAACGTATGCCTCTCGCAATCCTGCGTCTTTAATCTTTTCCATGACATCGCGTACGATAACAGATGCGGCGTACGGCGTTGCCTTCTTCGGACCCTTAAAACCAACAACACCTGCAGAAGACCAACCTAGCACGTTGCCATGCGGATCAGTCACCGTAACGATTGTGTTGTTGTAGGAAGCATGAACGTACACACAACCAGACGGCACAGATGTTGCCGCTTTTTTCTTGCCGCGCTTCGACATCGGCTTTGTCTTTTTCTTTTCGGCGCCTTCGACAGGCGCTTCGACTGCTTGTTCCTGGTCTTTCATAGCTATGTTACGTCTTGGTCAAAAGACGCTTTCCGCTTCCCATGGTCTTGCGCGTATTGCCACGCACGGTCCGCGAGTTGGTCCGTGTGCGCTGGCCGCGAACAGGCAAGTTTTTTCCATGACGAATGCCGCGAAGCGACCCGATTTCTTTCAAGCGCTTAATATTGCTCATGACATCACGACGCAACTCCCCTTCGAGCCGATAGTTCTTTTCAATCAACTCACGGAGTTTTGCCACCGCTTCTTCACTCAAGTCGTTGGCGCGGCTTGTGATGTCGATTTTCAGATCATTACAGATTTTTCGGGCGGTTGGCCGACCGATACCATGGACATAGGTCAGGGCAATTTCAATCTGTTTGTTTGGAAGCGTAACGCCTGCAATACGAATCATAGAGAGTCTTGCCTAGCCCTGGCGCTGTTTATGTTTTGCCGTTTTACAAATAACTGCAACACGGCGCTTGCGTCGCACCAGCTGGCAATCACGGCAGATTTTTCTCACAGAGGAACGGACCTTCATGTTTGCCTTCTACAGAACGGCATCCACGGCAGGGTGTCCGTCTTGCTGTAGACATTAGAAGCGATAGACAATGCGCCCCTTCGAAAGATCGTAGGGAGTCAGCTCCACCTTCACGTCGTCCCCTGGCAGCAAACGGATTCTATTCATCCGCATTTTACCAGAAAGATGTCCGATAATGGTGTGGCCATTCTCCAACCGGATGCGAAAATTCGCAGCAGGCAGAAGCTCCTCAACAGTCCCACGGACTTCGATAAAGTCTTTTGAGGGACTGGCCTGGGGCGTTCCCCGATCCTCCATACGCGCGGAGTCTAACACAAGAGAAAAAATGAGGCAAGGACATGGTCTTTGCCTTCGTGAGCACTAGTATGCGGGAATTTCAACATGGTGTCAAGAGCATTTACTAATGAATCTGTGTATAAAAAAGCCAATAAAATAGGGGGGGGTTTCCCTTTTTAGAAGGAATACCTGTTTATGCAGCAGAAACGCCCTCCTTTTTCTCTGCAACATCCTGATGGCGCACAGGAAAGAAAACGAGGACTACCAAACAGAGCGAGGCGCCAATGCAAAAAACGAATCTGGGATCTTTTGCCGCCAGCCAGCCGGTCAAAAACAGGATCGGGATATCCAGGATCCCCTTCAACATACTCAGATTAGACAAGGTCGTGGCGCGGCTACCGGAATGGATATGCTTATTGACCATATCCGCAAAGATTGGCTCGCGAACGCCGAGCAGGACAATGGCAAAGAAGGCACAGATAAATAAAACCACGGGCGTACGCACCAGCGGCACCAAGAGCAGGAAGAGCATACCGCCGGCAGCGCTGCCGAACAAAAATCGGACAAAACCAAAACGTTTTTCCAACACATCCAACTTCCAATACAGGACAAACAGCGTCACGTTTATCAAAAAATAATAGACGCCCAGCCACAATGTCGGGATACCGTGGGAGATCATGTATGACTGGTAGACACGCCAAAAAAGAAATGAGGCGATAAACACCAGTAATTTATTCAAGGCAAACCTGAGCAATACTGGCCGCTGCCGGATGGTGTCGAGGCTCTGACGAAAAATACCCCTCTCTTGTTCCGCCACATTCCGCGCATGCTTCGGTTCGCACAGCATACTGAGAAATCCAAGTGTGACCGCTGTGCCGACAATTTCGATACTGATGAGCAACGTGAATTGCCATTCCAACAAATCTTTGGCAATGAGGACGCCGATGATCGGTAGAAGGATGTTGAAAAATTGGCCGGCTGCAGACATCCGTCCGTTGTGCATAGTCATGTCTTTTTCACTTTTCGTCTCGAGCAAGGTGTCGTAGAGCAGTGCTTCTTTCGTGCCAGAAAAACAGGCGAAGCCGAGCGACATCAAGACAAAAACGACGCCAAATTGCCAAAAACCGTGGGCGAAAAATGAGACAACGTTTGCGCCGATAAGAAAAAATGTCCCCAAAATCAGCGTGTGTTTTCTGCCAAAACGATCTGCGAGATAGCCGGTCGGCACTTCAAAAAAAAGCGAGGTCAACGACCATACAATGCTCAACCAAAAAATGCGGTCTATGGTCACGCCGCGATGCAGATAAAACAGCGTGATCACTGCGTTCATGATTTTAAATTCCATGAACGCAGTCGCAAAAAGCAACACCCGCGGATTGCGCCGCAGCGCACGAAGACGGTCCATACAACTATTACCGTGCGCCTGGCCCCGTCACCGTCGCTTTGATGCGTCGAATGCCGGCAGCAACTGCTTCTTCTTTTTCAATCTTAAAGGAACCGAGCTCGCCGGTATGAGTCACGTGCGGGCCACCACAGATTTCTTTTGAATAAAAACCGCGCTCGTCATCCCCCGCCATATATACTTTAATATTGCCGACGATCTGAGCATATTTGTCTTCAAAAAATCCCAGTGCGCCGGAAGCTTTCGCTTCTTCAACCGTCATTTCCATACATTGCATTGGCAGATCATCGACAATCGCGTCATTCACCATTTTTTCCACGGCAGCAATTTCTTCTGGCGTCATTTTTTGCGTATGTGAAAAATCAAACCGCAGACGTTCCGCAGTAATATTCGAGCCTTTCTGCCAAACGTGATCGCCGAGAACCGTTCGAAGAGCGCGATGTAGCAAATGGGTAGCTGTGTGCAACCGCGTTGTCTCGGCAGAATGGTCTGCCAAACCACCTTTGAAGGCACCGGCGCTAGCAGAACGAGAAAGCTCCTGGTGTTTCTTAAACTCAGCAGTAAATGCCTCACGATCGACGTGATGACCGTGCTCGGCAAGGACTTCTTCGGTCAGTTCCAAAGGGAAACCGTAGGTCGTAAAGAGAATAAACGCCTGTTCTCCAGTAACCGTTCCACCCACCAACATTTTTTCCAATTCTTTCATCCCCTTTTCAATCGTCCTTCCAAACTTTTCTTCCTCACGACCAATTTCTTCGCGAATACGTGTCGCGTTGGTCGTCAATTCTGCATATGCGTCAGAAAAATTGGTGATGACAATATCTGCCACAGAAACCATAAACGTGCCACTAATCCCGAGTCGACGTCCCTCGCGAATAGCACGGCGCAAGAGGCGGCGAATCAAATACCCTTGCCCAACATTCGATGGGCCCATGCCGCGTGGATCGCCAATCAAAAACGTGGCAGCGCGAATGTGGTCGGCAATGATACGAAAGGCGCGTGTTGTCGCGTCGTCACCGCTATATTTCTTGCCGCTTTTTTCTTCGATGAAACGAATGATTGGCAAAAATGCATCCGTCAAAAAGACATCCGGCGTATTTTCGGTCGCCGCAAGCATGCGTTCCAATCCGCCGCCAAAGTCTACGTTTCGCTGTACGAGTTTCTCGAAACCATTTTCTGTCTTCCGATACTCCATGAAAACGTTGTTGCCGATTTCCATGAAGCGGCCGCAATCGCAGTTCACATGACAAACTTCTTTTGCGAATGGAGATTGCTCGTGGAATTTTTTTTCTGCACCAAAATCCCAAAACATTTCAGTATCAGGTCCGCCCGGTTCGCCAATTGGCATCTTGTCTGGGACACCAGAACGCGACCACCAATTTTTCTTTTCATCGTAATAGAAAATCCGATCGCCTTCTACAATTCCGTCGCGCTCGGAGAAATCTTTATCGTTTGCAGTGATTCCGACACCAGCAAACGCTTCTTTCCAGAGCGCGACCGACTCCGTATCCCGCGGAATAGCCAGCGTGTCGTTGCCACGAAAAACCGTTACAAAAAGACGCGACGGATCGAGCCCAAGTTCTTTGGTCAGAAACTGAAACATCCAAGGAATTTGTTTTTCCTTGAAATAAGAACCGAGCGACCAGTTTCCCAACATTTCAAAAAATGTCGTGTGACGATTATCGCCCACTTCTTCAATGTCTTGCGAACGGAAACATTTTTGACTGTCGACAAGACGGTCGCCAGCCGGATGTCGCTCGCCCAACAAATACGGCACCATCGGCTGCATGCCGGAGCCAGTAAAGAGCGTGGAAGGATCGTTTTCAGGAAAAAGCGAGGCCGAAGGAAGAATCGCGTGGCCTTGGTTCTTAAAAAAATCCAGGTATTTCTGACGAAGTTCTACGGTGGTCATAGTTCGGAAAGTGTAGCGAATTGAAGGAAAAGCAACAAGAGAAAAGGGGTGGTCATCCCTCTTTTCTAAAAATCTGACGAAGTGTGTTCATCAAAGATTACGAACAATCATTTGCTTGTTTCGATCGCAAACAGGTTTTGATATCAACTTCTGTATAGGATTTTTTCTGCTCTTCAGAAACTTCCCCAAACTCCTTAGGGAAAATTCGTGGAGTCATCAAGTCACAAAGAACGTCTTTTGTAACAGACGGCGTCCGATATTCCGGACGGCACTGAACTAAGTGCGAAAGACAACTATTTCGGATTGGCTGCCAGCCGCCAGGAATCAATTCTTGAAATGTTTTTTCATCTATCGTCAAACAAATACGATAGTCTTTTTTAAGAGAGGCAACGGTAAGTATACAGGTCGCTGCAGTACGGGCGAGATGAACCCTCGGGCGCACCTGGTCTTGCTCAAGAATATCCATGCATTTTTCCGGATCACGTGTTGCTAGGGCTAGACAGTAGTTGTAACCGAGCGGCGCATCTGTATGGTTTTTTCTGGGTTCGCAGATTGTCGGATCGGACAACGTGCGTGCCAGCCGATCAATACAACCATACAAGCCTTGGGAGTAAGACAGGAGCTCACAATCTTTCGGTCTGTCGACTTCTTGGGTGTAATCTCGGAAACACTCTTTCTGTGGCCACACGGTACTCACATCCTCATCCCAACCACAACGAAGGCCTTCTTTTTTTTCCGGAAGTTCCAAACATGGCTGTAACGAATGTTCCCTGAGCGCCTTTGTAACCACTTTTTTGTCAATGTTACAACGAGAGTCAATTCCAAAAAGTAACTGTGCCGGACGACAACCTGCCCCAAGAAAAAGAAAGATGGAAAAGAGCAAAGACATTTTCCACAAGGAAGAGGAAAGCATACAAATAATCTACTTGCACTCCCCGCTCATATCCCCAAAGCAGCGCCAAGTTGAGACGGAACCATTCAAAGAAATTGCGTATTTCCCATACGCTGCCACAGTCTTTTCAATTTGTGCACGAATCCGTGGATCGTCGCAGACGCCGCCGGAATTGAGTTGGCCGGTGATGTTGACGGTACCGCTCGCAGCTGTGCCGGCGATGGCGCCGACTGCGAGATTCCCTTTTGCCAAGATATTCGAAAGCCCACCATTGTCTGCAGGCAAAGCAAGCAAGCCAGTCAACGCTTGGCGCAACCGTTCGCTGGACTCAGTTGCATCTCCTTTGGCTACGAATTGGTATGGGATCAAACGGTCGTTGCAACCAATGGTCGCGTCATCTTTACCAGCAGCTTTCCAGGCATCGCTGTTTTCCAATGCGACTAAAAAGACACGGAGACCAACCGTTGGCTCGAGAGAAACATTGGTATTCTGACCAATCGGCGCTGGCGGTTGGTTAGTTGGCAAGACGAATGGTGTGTCGTTCTTTTTTGTGCAGCCGAAACCAAAAAAGACAACGCTCATTATGACGCTCGCAAGCTGTTTACCATGCATAATTTTTCCAGGCCCACTTGGTCAGGCGTTCGGTTTCGGAAAAAGACGTCTGTTTCGTTGAAGCACCAAGAACGACCACGATCAACTCATGCGTCTTCTGCATCGTCTGCACGCGGACGACGAGATTGTTCCGCGCTTCCTCGAGATAACCAGTCTTTCCATCCAAAATCCAGAGGTCATTATTTGGGTCAAGCAACAACGCGTTGGTATTTTTTATCGTTTTATCAATCACTGGTTTGATCGTCGAAAACCGATAGCTTGCCGTTTGCGCAGCGCGCTGAATAGTTGGATTGGCGAAGGCATATTTCGCCAATGTCGCGATGTCCGTTGCTGTAGTCGTATTCCCCACTTCGATTCCGGACGCATCGACGTACGTCGTCTTGTTCATGCCGAGCGTCTTGGCACGAATGTTCATCTCCTTGATAAACGCTTTTGGCGTCAGGCCAGAGTTGTTCATCATGGCAGTGGCGGTATTGTTCGCAGAACCAACCAATGCGCAATAGAGCAGATCTTTCTTGGTCAACGTGGTTCCTGTTTCCACCCGCAACCGCCCGCCACCGACTTCGTCTGCATCGGTCAACGCGACCACTTCTGCCATGTTCGGCTTCTGCTCCATGAAAATGACGGACGTCATCAACTTGGTGATACTCGCGGTTGGCCAAACCAGATTCGGACTCTTTTCATAAAGGACGGCACCAGACTTTGCGTCCAAAACAAGGATCGAAGAGGCAGTAAACGAAGATTCCGCGGGAATTATTGCGCCTTTTTTGAGGACAGGGGCAGGAATTTTTGTTGCTGCAAAGATATCCCCAGCTGGCAACAAAAGCGCAACGGCTGCAAAAACAGTAAAAAAAATACGTTTCATGTTTTTTTGTCATCCCAGCGAACAGGCAGCCCCTAAGGGGACCCTTCGGGTGGATCCACGGGTCGGCGTCGTGGATCCCCTTCTTCAAGGGGATGACATGGGGTGATTGTGGCCGAGAATCTTAGTATACACTAACGGGAATCCGCGACGGAACCCGGACCACTGTTGCGCCTCCGAGACACTTTCCTTCTGCGTAAAAAACAATCTGCTGCCCAGGAGTGACGGCGCGTTGCGGTTCACCAAAGAGCACCATGTCGCCAACAATTCGCACGGAGACGAGCGGGGCCCGATACCGCGGCCTAGCAAACACGCCGACATCGGATGTCGGCGCTCCGGCAATCCAATGAATATCACCGATCGTTGCTTCTGTGACATCAAGATCTTTTTCTTGTTCGCTCACAAACACAATATTTTTTTCAAGATCTTTCTCGACAACAAACAACGGATCACCGCCACCGATCGCCAAGCCGTGCCGCTGACCGATCGTCCATTGATGCAAACCGTGATGTTCACCGACAATACGTCCATCAACATGACGGATTTCTCCTGCGCGTTCGGGAATGCGCTGTGCTAAAAACGACGGCATATCTACCTTGCCAACAAAACAAATGCCGCGTGTCGATCGTTTATCCCAGACATCTAAGCCAGCATCCTGGGCCATCTGCCGCACGTCCTTTTTTACAAAGTCACCGATCGGAAAAAGCGTCTGTGCGAGATCGGCTTGCGCTAAACCGGACAGAAAATACGTCTGGTCTTTTTCTTCATCAACAGCGCAACGGAGTTCTTTGGTTCCGTCAGCGCGTTCGCCAATGCGCGCATAGTGTCCGGTCGCAATCCAAGCAATCCCCTGCTCTGTGGCAGCCTTGCGTAACAAGGGAAATTTAATGCGGCTGTTGCACAAAATATCCGGATTCGGTGTTTCGCCCGCTTCGTAGGCAGTAAAAAACGTTTCCAAAACGTCACGACGATAGGCCTCTTCAAAATCCAAGGTCATGACCGGGATCCCTAATTTGGCTCCGACTACGTATGCGTCCCGCCGCTCAGACTTCCAAATGCAGTGGCCTTGCAAGTCCTTGGTGTCCGACCACATTTTCATGAATGCCCCAACAACACGAAACCCCTGCTTTTGCAAAAGCAATGCAGCCACTGCTGAGTCCACGCCGCCAGATAAAGCAAGCAGAACCGTCTTTTGTTGTGCGGTATCAGAAAACGCCATAAGTACCGCAGTCTAAGAAAGAGCGGGGGTTTGGTCAAGAGTCGCGACCAATCGATCGATGCCGTTAGGGGGTTTGGGGGACGGCGACTGTTTGAGCACCTTGGTTCTGCCCGGAGCCAGTTGCTTAATCAGCCCTGTGACAGACGGTAAGCAATGTCGTTCTTTGTAAGACTTCCACAGAAAGAACTCGCGGAGGGCGCATTTATAATACGAGTTTCGCCATCCCCCAAAATCTTTTTGGTTCTTTTGGGATTCGCCAAAAGAATGTCGGGCGAACCATGAGATCGGTACCGACATCGTGGATCCCCTTCTTCAAGGGGATGGGTGAGACGGAAAAAGTGCAACGACAAACCAATCAACAATGGTTTGTATTAACCCTGATTCTTTTTCCCACATCGCTGTTCCGTGCCCTGCATCCTGAAGACGGATGACTTTTGCTTTTGCGAGGCAACGCTCGGCGAGCTTTTCTATGGAGTCTGCGGAGTAGGCATCTTCTTCGCTTGCGATGAGCAGGAGATTTTGTGAACGAAGGAGTGACGTTACTGCGGGAGTTGCGGCGATGCCACGGTAGATGAGCCCGGGTGAGAGTGTGGCGACTGCCGGAATGTCTGGGTGTGCTGCTGTATATGCAAGCGCGAGATTTGCGCCAATAGATGCGCCACAAAAAACCAGGTGGTCGTGGTGCAGGCCAGTCTGTTTGAGAACCCACGCAGCCGCTGCAGCAACATCTCGGGCGGATTCTTGATGTCCACTGTCAGCAAAATCTTGATACCCGAGTCGGACTCCTTCACGACCCTTCGTACTCTCGCCGTGTCCGCGCAAATCTATGGCCAGGCTTGCAATCTGTGCGTCGGCTAACTGTTTCTGCAACGGAAGAAATGACTCTTTTGTCGCCGGCATCATGTGCAGTAACAGCGCGACACCACGTGGTGCAGTGACAGGCAGCCATGCGCCGACGATTTCCACTCCGTCTTCTGTAGGAATGACGACGCGTTCCATAGCTACTGTTGCGTCGTCGCTGGCGTCGAGGACACACGTGCTGCTTCAAGCGCAGCATCAATGCGCGAAAGATTTTGTTGGAACGTCGTGTTTTCTGGGTGGACGGTCTGAAGTTTTTGATACAACACTTTGGCTTCATCGAGACGGTGGACGGATTCCAAAACGCCAGCAAGGACCGCTTGTGCCTGCTCATCATCAGGATGTTGCGCAAGCAAGGTCTGCAAAGCAAGAA
>CALRHY010000016.1 GCA_943359495.1 Candidatus Uhrbacteria bacterium RIFOXYB12_FULL_58_10 | reverse complement strand
CACAAAAACATATGCCACATTTTCAGCGCGACGGCGGCGGACCGAGAAAAGGCGGAGGGAAAAAGTTTGGGGAGAGACCAGGTGGATCTTGGCAACGCAGCAGCCCTCCAGGCCGAGATGGCGGACGTCCGGCCATGCATCGCGCCACCTGTAACGAGTGCGGAAACAGCTGCGAAGTGCCGTTTATTCCAACCGGTTCTCGTCCTATCTTGTGCAGTAATTGCTTTCGGAAAGGTCAGGGTCCGATCGCACCACGCATGCGCGAAAACAACGCCCCACAACGCCCTTCCTTTAACGATCGCGAGATGTTTCAAGCCACTTGCAACAAGTGTGGGAATACTTGCGAAGTACCGTTCCGACCAACCGGAGAGAAGCCTGTGTTCTGTAAAAACTGCTTCGCGGGTGGTGGCGGTCGTGGTGAGTATGTGCCACAGCAAATCGTTCGTCCACCAAGTGATTACGGAAACGAGCAACTCAAAGCAATCAACCAAAAACTGGACACCGTGCTGAAGGCGCTGAGTGCCTTGAGCGCACAACGGGTGCCTGCGACAATGATTGAAAGCGCACCAGCACACGTCGACGTTGAAAAAAAACCAGCAAGTGCAAAAAAGGGAGCGAAGAAAAAGGCTCCAGGAAAAAAGAAATAGGCGCATATGCAGACGGGTCACCCCGTCCGCTTGTCGTTTCGACTATTTTCTTGTACTATCACTCCCTTATGGCCAACGACAACGTTGTTCTTCGTTTTAGTGATGTCACCTTTCAATACAGCGAACAGCGCCCCATCCTGGACGAGGCGTCTTTTTCTGTTCGCAACGGATCAAAAATTGCCTTGATGGGACAAAATGGTGCTGGGAAGACCTCGCTGTTTAAGCTGATTCTTGGTGAATATACCCCACAATCCGGAGGAATCTTTCGGACACCGAAAGAAGCGACGATCGGCGTTGCCAAGCAGGTCATTCAGCCGGAACACATGGACATGACCGTTCGTGACTGGTTTGCCACGAACTTCGAAGACGTGCCCTATAATTTGGATAAGCACATCGCCACCGTGCTCGGTGCCGTCAATCTTGAGACAGACATTAGCAAAAAAGTGCGGGCGCATTCCGGCGGCCAACAGGCGCGTTTGCTGCTTGCCTTTGCCTTGATCCAAGATCCGGATATATTGTTGCTCGATGAGCCGACCAACAATTTGGACCAAGAAGGTATCGAGCATTTGACCGGCTTCTTGATGATGTACGAAAAGACGGTCATCATCATTTCCCACGACGCCGAATTCTTGAATACGTTTACTGATGGCGTCTTGTACCTCGACGTCCATACCCACAAAGTCGAGCAGTACGTCGGCAACTACTACAACGTGGTGGAAGAAATTGCCGAGCGTGTCGAACGCGAACGTGCGCTCAATGCGCGCGCAGAGGCAGAAATAAAAAAGAAAATCGCGCAGGCAGAAGTTTTTGCGCACAAGGGCGGAAAATTGCGTTCTGTCGCAAAGCGCATGCGTGACACCGCCGCAGACATGGAAGAAAGCATGGTCGAGGTTCGCCGCGAAGACAAGACCATCCGTGAATTCACCATCCCCGCCCAAGAATTCCCATACGATTTCAACGGGAAGATTCTTGATATCAAAAAAGTCAGTATTATTAAAAAGGGCGAACCGGTCGTCAAACATTTGGATCTGACATTGCGCAAGCGGATGCACATCTTGCTTGCCGGTCCAAACGGCATTGGCAAAAGTACCTTGCTGGAAAAAATCGCCAACGGGACTGCAGAAGGCGTTACCATCGGCGACAATGTCCGCGTTGGCTATTACCGTCAGGATTTTTCAACGCTCGACTACTCGCAAAAAGCCTACGACAGTTTGATGGATGTGATGGACAAGAAAGAAGAACAGACCTTGCGCTCAACGGCTGCCGGCTTTCTTTTGGATGGCAAAGCACTCGGCAACCAGATTTCGCACCTCTCTGAAGGACAGAAAGGACTCCTCGTGTTCGCCCGTCTCGTCCTCATGAAACCAGGCTTGTTAATCTTGGACGAACCGACCAACCACATCAATTTCCGTCATCTTCCCTTAATTGCAAAAGCCATCGACGCATATGCCGGTGCGCTGCTTCTCGTAAGCCACATTCCGGATTTCGTTTCGCAAATCACGATTGATGAGACGGTCGATTTGGGGAAACTATAAGTAGATCCATCCCCGCGCCCGTTCGAGGGTCTGAGGATCCCTCAGGGTCTCGAAGACAGGCGGGGACCCACGATCCGGTACCCGACCGAATGGGTCCCCTTCTTCAAGGGGATGGGGGTATTGTTAGACAATCTTCACAATGCGGTATTCAGACGTTCCGCGCGGTGTTTGAATCGTCACCACATCATCCACCGCATGGCCAATAAGCGCCTTTCCGAGCGGTGAGGTGTGGGAGATGGCTCCTTGGCTGGGATCTGTCTCTAACGAGCCCAAAATCGCGTAGGTGACCTCTCGTTCGCCAACGCGGACGGTTACCGTGGTTCCAATGCGAACATGTGATGCTCCACCAGTTGATTGCTGAATAGGAATCGCTCTCTTTAAACGTTCTTGGAGGATCAAGATACGTGTGTTTATCCCACGCAAGCGCTGTTTGGCAATTTGATAGCCAGCATTTTCCGAGAGATCGCCCATCTGGCCGGTGCGCGATACTTCTTCGGCAACCTGTGGCCGGGCAACTTTCTCTAAGTGTCGCATTTCCTCCTCCATGGCTTTGATGGCCGCCGGAGTGACGTATGCGTCTTCTGGGACATGTTCTCGTTGTGTTTCTGCGCGCCGTCGTGGAACTTGCATAAGCCAAAACGCTGATTGATTCTCCAAAAATGGTGGTTCCAGTATACTGTAATAGACGTCCTCCGTCCCATACTTCCTTGCCATGAAATCGTTTCTGAACAGCAAAAAAATATACCACGCGCTCCTCACAGACCGCTCCATCTATTCGCTCCTGCTCGCCAACGGAGTGACGATGTTTTTTGCATTCTACGAATCGTGGAGTTTGGATTCGTTGTTGTGGGTGTTCTGGTTCCAGAATATCATCATCGGTTTCTTCCATTTCGTCCGCATGCTGAAAGTAGAAAATTTTTATATTGATGACCCGAACGCCGAACTTGGCACGCCGCGCGCATCAAAAATTGCCATCGCCATTTTTTTCCTCCTGCATTTTGGTATCTTTCAAGTGGTATATCTCGCGTTCCTCCTCAGTGGTTCGCTCCACAACCACGGTCCCGTTGCCTGGAGAGGGGTCCTTATTGCTGTTGCCTGCTTTTTCGTCAACCACGCCCTGTCCTTTTTTCAAAATACCGCCCTGTTCACCCGCCGCCAAGACCTCATGAAGCTGATGATGGTTCCGTACGGGCGTATCATTCCGATGCACTTCTTTGCCATCATGGGCGGCTTTTTCTTTGCATTCGGTTCGGCGCGCCTTCCCCTGCTCTTTTTCCTTTTCCTCAAAACCATCGCCGACGTCATGTCTCACGTTGCCCAAACCGCGGCGGGAGACATCAAACCAAAACAAAAAACCGCCTAACTTTCCACAAGAACAAAAGGCTGGTATGCTCATGCCACTTTTGTTTTCCTCCGATGCGCCTCATCCTCTTAAACGGCCCCTGTGGGGTCGGAAAATCTACGGTTGCGGAAATTGTCCATCGGCAGCTACCGGGGTCTGTTTTGGTTAATTTAGATACGCTCCGGCGCTTTGTGAGCGGCCATCGCGCACTGCGTGCCGAAAGCCACGACATGTCCATCGCTCTCACCACAGCCATGCTCAAAGCCTGCGCCGAACATGGGACGCATGCGATCGTTGATAAGATGCTGTACGACGATATGGCGCTCGATACGTTTATCCGCACGGTCACAGAACAAGGCGGCGCCACCTACGAATTCCTCCTTTGGGCGGACAAAGAAACCGTCCTCGCACGATCTGACGTCCGCGGCTATCGTCCGAATGGATTGTTCACCCGAGAAAAATGTCTTGCGTTTTGGGAGACAATGGATGCATTTCGCAAACAGCGACCGTTGGCGGATGTTATCGATACAACCACAAAAACGCCTGCCGAGATTGCGGCGCACATCATGAAAAAAGTGAGCCAATGAAAAATCCCCAGTGATGGGGATTTTTCAGGCGACACAGACGACTTTTAATAATCGCGCAGTTTGACGATGCCTTCGTGCGCTTGGATCTTTTCCAACGCCTTCGCTTCAATCTGACGGATACGTTCACGCGTCACATCGAATTCTTTTCCGACTTCTTCGAGGGTGTGGGTCACGCCGTCGACGAGGCCGAAGCGCATTTCGAGGATTTTCTGCTCGCGGGGGTTCAAATCCTTGATGATGTCGCGGACGTAGTCACGAAGGAGCTGCAAGGCGGCGGCGCGGTCTGGGGTGACGTGTTTGACGTCTTCGATGAAATCTTCGAGTGTGGAATCTTCATCATCTTCACCAACCGACGTCTCGAGCGACACGGTATCTTGCGAGATCTTGATGATGTAGTGGATCTTCTCCAATTCCTCGCCCATTTCTGCGGCGATTTCTTCTGGCAATGGTTCGCGACCGAGATCTTGGATCAATTGACGTTCGATCTGTTGGAAACGGTTGATCGTTTCGACCATGTGCACTGGGATACGGATCGTACGACTTTGGTCGGCAAGAGCGCGGGTAATTGCTTGGCGGATCCACCAAGTGGCGTACGTTGAAAATTTGTAGCCACGACGGTATTCAAATTTCTTTACCGCGCGGAATAAGCCGATGTTCCCCTCTTGAATCAAGTCGAGCAATGACAACGATTTTCCGACGAACTTTTTTGCAATGGAGACAACGAGGCGCAAGTTCGCTTCGATCAAGCGCTTTTCTGCTTCGCGTTCGCCGCGCTCTTTACGCTTCGCCAGGGCGACCTCTTCTTCACCATTCAACAACGGAATCTTTCCAATTTCACTCAAATACATCTGGATCGAATCTTGAGCTAACTCGCTCCAATCAATTTGCTTTTTGTCGTTTGAGACAGCGTGCACTTGAGTCATCAAAGCCTTGTGTTCATCACGGCGCCCAAGTAACCCTTCTTTCTTTTCAATGAATTGGATTCCCATCGCCTCGAGGCGGTTGAGCGTTTGCTCGAGGGTGGGGATGTATTCTTCGACATCTGGAAAAGCATACAAAATCTCGGCATCGGTGACGAAGCCGCGCTGTTGCGCTTTTTGCATGAAGATTTCGATCTCCTTATCAGTCGGCGGCGGAATCTTGATGCGTGGTTCTTTGTGCTGTGGCTGCTGCGCTTTTTTGTGCGCGGGTTTCTTGTGCTTATCTGCAACCCGCCCTTTCTTGACGATGATCGGGTGCTTTTTTTGCACCACGGGCACCTTCTTTTTCGCCACCTTCTTTTCCTTCGTCTTCTTCTGCTTTTGCATAGGCAATCTCAAAAAAATCGTCTGCCGATGACTAATGCGCATCCGTCCGTCCCGCAAGCAGCGTTTCTTGCATCTCCCGTTCAATAGCAGCAACGGCTGCGGTATCGCCACGCTGTTCTGCAGCACTCATGTCTCTCGTCAGTTGGTCGCGGCGATCCTTGTACCAACTGTCGCGTAACTGGGCACACAAAAGCCCAAACACGTTTTCCGCTTCTTTTTTAGGAAGCGGTGCATATTCGTTCTCGCCCCGGAGGAGCACAGAACGTTGAATTGTCTGTAGCGTCTCGTCAGTCGCTTGATTTCCGGGTAATACCGCGGAAAAGAGATCTCCAGGTGGGCTGGAGGGGGGCATCGCAGCGCTAGTGGCAGTGGAAAATTGTATGCCGCTAGTATAGCGGACTATGGCCGCGTTGTACAGGCTCTGGAGGTCTTCGCCTACCAGGTGGGCAGCCTGGATATGCTGGATTGCCCGAGGAAACAGGTCCGCGTGAGCAGAAAGCAGGGCGAGAAAGGATTCGGACAAAAGGCGGTGCCGGCCTAATGGCGGACTGGCGGCGAGAAGTGGGGTCAGAGACGTCGTCATGGGGCGTTGTTGGGCAGTTGGTGCTGTCCGTGCAAGCACCTGCATTTGCTCGCGGAGAATCGCCTCAGGAACGGCGACCAACGAAGCGATGCGCTGCAGCCAGTGATCGCGTTCAATAGGATCTGGGAAAAACAACAACATGCGCAACAACTCGTTGCCGATCTCTTTTTTGACCGTTGCATCATCCAACGACCGACCTTTGGGCAGCGTTTGCAAAAGATATTCCATGACAGGAACAGCAGCCGCAACAGCAGCGCGCCACAAGTCCGGATCCTTTTTGATGCACTCGTCCGGATCTTTCCCACCTTCTGCTGGAATGCGGATGATGCGGACATTGAAACCTTCAGTCAGCGCCAGCTCCATCCCCTTCCGTGCCGCCTGTGCGCCGGCCGCGTCTGCATCAAAAGCAATCGCAATTTTTTTTGTAAAACGCGCCAACAAATGGAGTTGTTCCGTCGTCAGCGCCGTACCTGAAGCGGCGACGACATTTTCCATGCCAATCTGGTGGCAACTGATCACGTCCACGTTTCCTTCGACGATAACCGCAAGGTCAGCGCTGCGGATCGCGCCACGTGCACGATCGATGCCATAGAGCGCAGCGGACTTATTGTAGAGTTCTGTCTGTGGGGTGTTCACATACTTCGCCTCTTTTGTTTCTGGATCCAACACGCGCCCAGTAAAGCCGACGACCTGTCCGTGAACATCACGAATGGGAAAAAGTAGACGGTTGCGAAAGCGGTCATACACACCACTTCCTCGCTCGCGTTTCACGACCATACCAACGCGCTCCAAATCAGGTGGTGCGATGCCACGTTTTGTCATCGTCCGGGCCAACGCATCCCATTCTTCTGGCGCATACCCAAGGCCAAACGCATCAATCATTGCTTGGCTGATACCACGACGTTCGAGATACGCGCGCGCAACCGCTCCTTGCGGCGCATCAAGCAGTGCACGATAAAAACGGACAGACAACGCCATGAGATCCAACAAACGCCGACGGTCACTGGCCTCTTCTGGAGCGGTATTTTTTAAGACCACACCAGCTTTGCCGGCCAGCATCTGCAATGCCTCACGAAAATCAATCCCTTCTATTTTCATGACAAAACTAAAGACGTCACCGCCTTCGCCGCAACCGAAACAATGCCACATTTGGCGATCAGTGGAGATATAAAACGACGGCGTCTTTTCTTGATGAAAAGGACACCGCGCCTTGCTGTTCGCACTTCCCGCCCGGGTCAACGGAATGTAGGTGCCAATCACCTCAGCAATATTCAAGCGTTGTTTAATATCTTCGACATCCGACATAAAGCAACTTCTTAAAACGGTATGTCTTATCGCGCGACGTTCCTTTTTGGCGAATCCCAAAAGGAACCGAAAAAAGATTTTGGGGCCGGGAGAACTCGCTCAACGCCAGACGCTAGATCGCTCAAACAGGCTCGCGCCCCCAAACCCCAATCGTCGTCGACGTGCCGAATACCTACTTTTCCCCACCGAATGGCTGTACCGCTCGTATCAAATCTTGGAGCGTCAATTTGGAAAGATGGGAATCTGGTGCAACATCGCTGCCGCAGATCAACAATTTCCGTGAGTGATGGAGATACCAATCTGCTTTTGGTTCCACGCGCTTCAATGCTTCGTAGGTCTCCGTTAAATCGACGCTTGATCGTGCTGCAGCACGGTAGGCACGGAAACTACGAACAGGATTCAGTAGTACAAGTAATGGAAATCCTTGTTGATAGGCAAAGTCATCCACGCCATAGGCCGCGCTTTCGACGCCGACCGCACGTCCCCAGATGCTTGCAAACTCAGCGCGCTTTTGCCAATCCGCAGACAACGTCTCGCTGTTCATCATGGCTGCAAAAATATCATCGAGCAAGGTAAAACCAAATTCCACCAAGACAGCGGAATCATGGCCATGCAGGTCGAAATGCGAACGCAACATTGCCGCAATGCTAAAGGCCCGATTTTCAACGGCGTCATGCAGCCCAACATCTTCATCGCGCACCCAGCGCACCAACCCATCAAGCGCCGCCTTTTGAACGGACGAAAAAGAGACTTCTGCCTCGAGTAAAAATTGGTAGACGAGCGTTGTTGCCGATTCGCCAATATCGCCCTTGTGCTCGTCAAATTTCCCGCGCCCAACACCGATCCACAACTCTGTACTGTCGGTGGGGCCGCGCTCGCTCGATGAGACAAAGCGAAACACCGGTGCGCTCCGCGGTTTCCAAAAACGTGCCAGCAGCCACATGCCGCAAATGTCATCGATGTGCGGACGATGGTGCGTGACAAGCGCGAGCGGTTTTTTTTCGACTATTTTCTTTTTTTCCATACGCTTATCCACCAAACAATCGTGAAAAGAACCCGCCGCTTTTTTCCTCCGTTTCCTCATTCGCTGATTCTGCAGGCGCGGCGATGCTTGCCCGGATACGATCCATTTCTTGCATCACCGTGGCTCCTTCGTATTCCCCGCTATGCGCATGCCCTTGGCCGTAACTGGGCTTTTTCTGATCCAAATGCAAACTGACCACCACGCCCTCCTGCTGCTCTTTGAGATAGACGTGAAAGCGTGGGTAAAAGACTCCCGATTGCAGACGACGAACATAACTGGTCACGCCTGTGTTCGGATCACGAAATTCCGCATAGCCAGCCCGTCGTATCAAGTTCCTCGGATGATCACGAAGCGGCGCTGGGAAATGCACGTCCATACGACAAGAAGGTTATTCGTCTTGAAATGCTTGGAACCCGGCAGCGCCCGCCTTTTTTTCGAGACGGCGGAATGCTTCGAGGCGTTCCAGGTCGTAATCATTATAGTCCACAAATCGGAAAACGTGCTTGCCAAGCAATGGGAGTTTTTCAGCAACCGCGGTAGCCATCTGTTGGGCAACCAAACGATAGGTCGGATGCCCTTGCGGCGAGCTACGCAATTCGGTCATGTGGAGCAAGGCGCGAAGATTCAACTTCATGTAGAAACGGTTATATGCGCCGTGCGTGACGATGTATTGCGCTTCGTTCGGGAATGCTTGTTTGATGGTTTCGTAACCCTCGACCGCACGGTCCATAGCATCGCGGTAGCGTTTTTCAAAACCGGTCAACGCCATTTCTTCTGGCATCACGTAACCCAGTTCGTTGGTAAAACGCTGCTTATAGCGCGTCAAAATACGATGGCGCTGCAAATCCTTATAGACGCCCCAATCAGCGACGACGTCGAAACCAAAGTACGTCTCTTCGAAAAAGCGCGGTGGCTTGTTCGTCCGGTGCTGGCGATGCGCAACCGATGCCGCCAGCGCCCATTCTTTTTCACGTGGACTCATCCGGTTCACCGCCTCGCGCGCTTCGGCAAAGGAACAGCTATTGCGTTCGTAATAGGCTGCAGCAAGTACTTTCTCGACCGCGTCTGCATCCCACTCAACAAGCGTCACGCTCGCGCCAGCAACCGGTGTCGGAGTTACTCCTTGAACGGCAAGCGGCGCCAGTCCGCGTTCCATGCCAGACAAATATGAACGGTAGGTATTGCCGCGTTCATTGGTCGCACGTTTCACAAATGCTGGGATCACCTGACGCAAACTTTGGTCCATGGATTTACCCATCTCGCGCACTTCCTGGAGCGGATCGCCGAGCAGTGTTGTCAAAAGATATTCCAAAGCGCGGCCATTACCGAAGACGCCCATGCTGGTTTTCGCAGAGAGCGGCAGCAGCCAACGGCCAAGGTCGCAGGCCTTTGCGCGGATCGAGGCGTTGTAGGCCTTTTCGTTTTCGTCACCAGGAAAAATCTTTTTGAGCAGTGGCTGGATATCGCGGACAATTGTTGCGTAGGCTTCAAACAACGTGTTATTCACCTCAAGATACAGATCGCGGTACTTCGACGCCATGATGCGCGGTTCTTTGACGAAGGCATATTCGCCATCCACTTTTTTGTCAAAATAGACGTAGCGTGTGGAGCGTTCGAGCGGCGAAAGGCCGAGACGGTGCTCTTCGATGCTTTTAGTCGCCAACATGCTGATATTTTCGACGGCAACATGCGCGCCGCCAAGTTCTGCCACGGAATCATCACCGTAGCCAACAAGCACGCGTTCATAAAAATCTTCGGCGCGGCCGACGTCTACAGCTGTTGTCTCCGCCTGCCCTTCTTGACCAAACAACCCTTGGAGCGAGGCTTCATTGTAAAAATCTTCGAGGAACAACGTGCGTAGATCTTTTGCGGAACGCGAATAGCGAGAGAAGAGCGTTCCTTTGACGACTTCCGGCAAGTTGATCAGTGCGAACGTATCTTGATCGGTGTTTGAAAAATACTTCTTGAGGACCGCTTCTTGTTCTGGAGTGTAGACCATAGCCCTAGCAGCAATACAGACGATTTCAGCAAAAAATGCGCTCGGGGAGAGTCCCCGGTCGCATCCTTTGTACGATGCCGTGGAAAAGTCTGCAACTCCTAAGCATCCACAGGCATTTTTCCCCTTCTTTTCAGGGTTTTTAGAAATTATCGGAGATAGATGGGGTCATGGTCTGTTCGGTTGCTGCAGAGAAATCCGCCGCCACATTCACGTCCGCACCGAAAGCGTAGTTCGTGAAGAACGCGTCGGAGATATCATCCACTTTTTTGTTCCAGTCGGAGCCGTACAAACCGCTGGCCGCAGCCTCCGTCTTTACCCAGCGCAGCACTCCCCCTTTGGCGATCACATAAACGGTGTTCAACGATTGAAACTTGACCATCTTCGAACCTGGCCGATACGTCACATTTTTTCCAAGACTAAACGAAGACATGGTTGTTCCAGGTACCGTCGTCACACCAGCAAAATCCGCGTACCAGCTAAAATAGACTTTGCTATTTGGGAACGCGTGGCGTTTGCAGTCTGTGCCGATGTAATAGACCGCAGTGTCTGCCTGCGTATTCGGATCTGCATCATCCGGAAGTTTGAGCAATGCGCCGGACTTGATGGATTGCTGGCACGAAACACCTTGCTCGACCGGCGATGGAACAACTGGGGTGGTCGTAAATTGCACGCTTGCCGTTTGCGAAATCGCCATACCAGAAACAGACGCAGTGACAGAAACAGTCCCAGCGTTTGTTGATGTCAGCCCAAACGTTGCAACCCCAGAAGCGTCGGTTGTTGCGCTAGACGGAGTAACGGTCAAACCAGAAAGCACTGCGCTGAGCGTGACTGTTTTCCCCGGCAAACCTTGGCCTTGTGCGTTCTTCACGGTCACGGTGACTGTGGATGCGCTGGTGTCGTCCGCCGTGACCATGGCCGGGCTGGCGATGACCGTAGAAATACTTGCTGATGGATTGGTATCAACAGGAATGATGACAACAAGTGGTGTGAGCGTGACCACAAGATCATTCAAGACGCCATCCGTGATCGTCACCGCCGTCGTCTTTGTGGTGTAGCTGGATGCACTGACATTGAGATCAAGTGAAGCGCTATTCAACGCCATTTTGACCACTCCACTCGCATCCGTTGTCCCCATTGCATCGCCGCTTCCTGGATTTTTCGCAAGATCGTCGGAGACAACATTGGTCCCCGCGTTCAAGAAGCTCACCGTTGCTCCGGGAATAAGTGCGCCTCCTGCGGTTTTGACGGTTACGTGTGTGTCAAGCTGCAGCGCGGCACAAATGGTTGTTTGCCCAAAAGGAACAGTGGTGCACGGTTGGTTTTGTGGACCGGTGACAGAAACGATGGTTTCAAGAACTCCCGCGGGTGGCACATTCATGAATCCAGTATTTCCAGTGGAGCCATTCTGTGTCACATATCCATTACGAGATATAGAAAGATTGAATAATGACTGCAAAAGATTCCAATAATACCCTTTTGTAAAAGCGTACACATTTGGGTCAGAACCAGCGAGCTGTGGCATGCCGGTAACTATAGCGTCTGTAAGGACATTTCCAAGCTCATCCGACACAAGAGCTTTTGTTGAATATTTGACGATAAGTGGAGCAGAAGAAGTGTCCTGATAGGTCGTTGTTAAATTATTTAGTGAAACTTGTGGTGGAACTAAGTAGTTCCAAAATCCAGGATTATCGAACACCATCGTGCACGTACCTCCATCTGTCCGCAACGCATATTCATGAATACCATTTATCCCCCAAGTATACTTTCCTATATTA
>CALRHY010000015.1 GCA_943359495.1 Candidatus Uhrbacteria bacterium RIFOXYB12_FULL_58_10 | reverse complement strand
GGGTCCATCCTTGGCCAAAGGCCTCCTTTTGGGACGGGGCTGCCTTCGCTGGGATGACAAAAAATTATTTTGAAAACAGCTTTCGTGCTCGAGGGCTGTTTTTTTGTACTCCCTTACGCCCCTACCCACCCTACTTTCCCATTTTGTCCGTGACTCTTGACAAAATAGTCAAAGGGTGCTATAGTATGACCGTTGACAATTCAAGAGGACACCCAATCCACCTTCGCCCAGACGGCTTCGGTGGACAAGCAGGGGAGAGACGCCGAGAAAGCCGGCGGTCCAACGCTTTCAAAAGGACGTGCGTATTTTGCAGGTATTCCTCGATTTTCGAGGTATTTCTCTCAAAGATAGGCACGTCTTTTTTGTATAGAAAGACAACCGCGCGTTTCCGCCAGTCTTCGTGAGAAGGCTGTCAGAAACGCTCGGTGGTCCTCGTCCACGGAGTCGGAACACAGGTTCCGCAAACTAACGAGGATTCGTGGAGAACATCATGGACATCAAGAAGAATCTGCTCGTCGCCTTTTCGTTGGTCGGTTGGCTCGCGGCCATGGCGTTCAATAGCGGCTGCGCGGCCACGACGGCGAGCATCCCGGGCGATCAGGCCGAGAAGTTCGCGAACGCGATCGCGGCCCAGCCCCCGCCTGGCAGCATGACGTGGTCGCTCAGCGAGCGGCCGCGCCCCACGTACACATCGATCACGGTGCCCCCGAGCTCGTTCCGGATGCTCAGCATCGACGAGGCAACCGACATCGCGGTCTCGCTGGCGAACGCGAGTCAGTAGCATCAGGAAGTCCTCTTCCCGACAAGGGATGGGCTTCCGGGGTGACGAACGAGCACTCGCTCGACGTCACCCTCCATCCTCGAGAACATTTTGCAAAAAGTGTTCCGGAGGGCGGAGAGCAAAAACCACCGTGCGTGTCTTACGGGCTCTTCCGAGAGAGGCCTCAAGGCACGCTCGGTGGTGCTCCACACTACCGACGTCGTGCACAAGAAGTGTACGAGCAGAATAAGGAGGTCCATCATGGACGCTTTTTTCCAGATCATCGCGGGCGCAATCGTTTTCGTAACGGTCCTCACCTCGATCCCCGCTGGCGTGTCAGTACTCGACGCGTTGATGGCGAGGGTCTCGTGAGGGCCGCGCCGCAGTATCCGATGACGCTCGACAGCGTCATCCCGGGCTGGGCACGTTGGCTCCTCGGAGCCTGCCTGCTCGCAGGCATCACCTTTCAGACCGCGAGTTGTGCGGTCGGTCGCGTCATCGACGCACATAGGCAGGATGTCATCCTGCACGGTCCGTGACCGCCGAGCTCCACAAGGAGCGGTCGCCGCCTACGCAGGCGGTTGACCACGGGGGAGAGGAAGTGGAACACGCCACACACCTCTCCCCCCGAATACTGAATTCGTCTCGAAAGAGGTGGGATCAGCATTCGGGAAAGAACATTGTTTTTCTCATAGTGCTTTGGACATTCGAAAGTATTATTTCCCCTACCAAAAATCCTCAGCCTTTGTGGCCGAGGATTTTTTGATATACTCTGCTCAAAAGTAGAAGAACCTTTTTTCGACATGCGCATCTCCCTTATCATCCCCACACTCAACGAACGCGAAGCGATTGCTCCGCTATTTTTGCGTTTGGATGCAGTGGCGCGTGCGATGGCGCCTGAACACGCGTTGGAAGTAGTACTTGTCGACGATGCATCGACGGACGGGACTGTTGTCGCGGCACGCACATGTGCTGTTTCGTTTTCTCTTGTTGTGGTGGAACGAAAAGAACGCGGACTTGCGACCGCGGTCATCGCAGGTTTCGTTGCAGCCACGGGAGATGTCCTCGGGGTCATGGATGCAGACTTGTCGCACCCGCCGGAATTGATTCCGCAACTGGTTGCTGCGTTACAGTCTGCGGACCTCGTTGTTGGTAGTCGTCATGCAGCAGGTGGCGTTGTTGAAGAGTGGCCGTGGTATCGGCTGTACGCCTCAGCACTCATGATGCAACTGACCCGCCCGCTCGGCGTTCCGGTGCGCGATCCGCTTTCGGGATTCTTTTTTCTCCGTCGCTCCGTGATCGATGGAGTTACACTCTCTCCCATTGGCTACAAAATTCTTTTGGAAATTTTAGTGAAAGGGCGTTACAAAACAGTCCGTGAGGTTCCCTATACATTTAGGAATCGCGGCGTTGGAAAAAGCAAAATGGATCTTGCAGAAGCGATGCGGTATCTTCGTCATCTTGGGCGATTGTATCGCTGGAAGTTTGGAAAAGAGACCAGCGCGGTTCATTGACGACGTGTTGTTTTGATGTTATTGTCGCGCCTCACAAAAGGTGCGACTTTTTGTTCGAAATGCAGAGAGGGTTGTGCGCGTGTCACACTCTTCTCGGCTCTTTGAGCCATGCTCTTTTTCTATCATCGCACCAAAGAGAGGGTCACGACGATGAGAAGATTGTTGGTGGGGAATTTGACCGCAGCTATCGTGATGGGCATGCCTGGATGCAAGCCGCATGGGCTGACTGCGGCACAGCGCGACAAATGCGCTGCGCAGTCCGCGCGCCTCCTGTGGTTGTGTGAGAAAGACGATGCGGTGCTTCTCGCACGTGCGCCGGAGGAATCGTTTCTCTCGTACGTGGAGGGTGTGCTGGGTTTTCGTCCCACGGTATATGCGCCGCAGGAGATGTTCCTCAACGACGCACGTTCGGTTGCCGAGGCGGCATTGGCAGACATCAAACTGCTCAATGCTCTAACGCATATCGGTGCATTTGGTGATTCATGGAACATCGCGCCGTTTGTACAGGATCCTGCCGTGTACAAGCTTGCAATAGAAATCGGCCTGCGCGTCCAGGGTATGAACAAGACCATAATAAACAACGGCCTGGCAACGCAGTTGAATGACAAGGCTTGGTTTCAAAAGCGTTGTCATGAGCTGGATATTCCTGTGCCATCTTCCGTTCTTCACCGTCGTGGAGAGCTGGAGGATTTCCCTGTGATCGCGTACGCGATGTATCAGCGGAGCGGAACGATCGTCGTGCGCCATACGACAGCCGCCGGCGGTTCTGGCAACGTCAAAATTGCTTCCGGGTACACGAGCGCGGAAGCGTTTCGAGAGGCACTCGAACCCGCTTTGCACCTGCTGCGCGGCGGAGATGTGCTCATTGAGCCTTTCTACATCTTCGAAGCAACGCCGACCGTGCTGATGCGCATCGTTGGCGGAACGCCACACCTGGTTGCTATCGTGATGCGCGAGGTGAACGACAGACTTGCTTCTACCGGCGGCGTCATGCCGGCAAGGCTTCATCCCGGAGTTACGCTATTGCTGGAGCAGTGGTCGTTGCGTTACGCAGATGCCATTGCTTCAACGGTCGTTGACGGGGATGTTGACATCGATTGGGGGATATATCACGACGAGAGTGGAGATCTCCGGCTGTTGGCGCTCGAAAGCAATTGTCGCATGACCGGCACGGGTCCGATCGTTGCCGTACGTGACCGGTTGTATGCAGAGGGCCCCGTCTTCTCGTGGAACTGTGACAGCATGCCAGTGGAGTACGCATCCTTCGTCGTTGCGCATGCGGACTTTCGTGCACAAGATCTGCTTTGGCAGGACGGCGAAGGGGTGGTCATCATGACGCCTCCGCATGCAGGAAGGATGGGTGTCGCAGTCTTTGCACGTTCCGCCGAACAACGAGACGCCTTTCGTCGCGGAGTCAATGACCTGCGGTGAAGATATGGATGCTGGTGAGGGTGTGTTGCGCAGCGGGCGCGGCCACCCTCTTTTTTCTTTTTCGAAAGGCGCGTATGCTTGGGCCAATTCCTATGCAAAAAGAACTTCTCGCGCTCACCGAAGCGCTCATCCGTTTTCGTACGACCGCAGATCGACCGGAAACATTGGAAGTGTGCGCCGATTTTATTGCAGATTTTTTTTCCGGTACTGGGTTAGAGGTTGTTCGTTCGGCTGCAAACGGCATCCCATCCATCGTCGTTTCCAAACAGACAAAGACGCCGACGGTTTTTTTGTGCGGACATTTCGATGTCGTTCCTGGCAACGACGAACAGTTTTCTCCGCGCGTCGTTGGCGATCGTCTGTATGGCCGCGGCGCACTTGATATGAAGAGCGGCGTTGCGGTGATGATGCTACTCATGAAGGTCTGTGCCACAACTAAGCACGATGTTGGACTGATGCTGACGGGAGATGAAGAACACGGCGGTTTTCATGGCACCGGGCGGTTGGTGGAAGAGGGCTATCGGCCGCGCGTCGCGCTCATCCCAGACGGCGGTGAGGCAATCCATCGGATGGTGATGAAAGAAAAAGGGGTGATGCGAGTGACACTGCATGCGACCGGACGGTCAGTGCACGGTTCGGTGCCGTGGAAAGGCGAGAACGCCATCATGGCCTTGGCACGCGTCCTCGACCGCGTCCACGACACTTTTCTTTCTTGGGACACCCATCCCGAAGACCGTTGGGCGAGTACGATCAATGTCGGTCATATCAACGGCGGCGTTGCGGTCAACCAAGTTCCTGCAGAAGCGACGGCGCGTTGCGATATTCGCTACATCCCTGAAGATAGACCAGAAGAAATTTTGGCGCGGATTCGGGCGGTATTGCCTGACGGAGTGACGGCAACACAGGATCTTTTGCAACCGCCTGTCAGCGTACGAGTGGATGATCCATTCGTCCAACCATTTTTTGATATTGTCCGTGCGCATGGTAGGGAGCCCGTTTCGGTGTTGGCACATGGTTCTTCGGACGCGCGATTTTTTGCCGCACATGATATTCCGGTGATCATGAGCCAGCCAGATGGCGCGGGGCACCACGGGTCGGAAGAATCGGTACACATCCCTTCCATTGAAGAATACTATCGTGTCTTGCTGGCATACCTTGATCGCGTTGCGTTGTAGGGAATAGCTACTGGATAAAAAAGGGCCGGCAGCGAAATGCTGTCGGCCTTGTGCTATGTGCCTCGGATGAGGGCACGGATTGCTTCGATCCATGAGAGGGTTTCTTCGGCGTCGTCTGTCATGCCAAAGACGCGAACCTCGACAGTACCGTGCGTGCTGATGCGAATAGCGTCGTAACAGTTGCGTGGATTGTCGGCGAAACCACGCATTATGGCGACCGTGAAGAAATGCTCCGGCGTTTCGTACTGCGGTGGCTCCCAGGTTTTTGACATGGTGCGGTAGAGGCGGAGCCGCTCTCCACCCGAATGATCACCGAGCGCTGCCAATGTGTCGATGTGCGGTCGAAGCACGTTTGAGACTGCGATCGCTTCTTCGATCGATCCCATTCCAATATGGATGTGCGTCCCGGCGACACGGCAGGCTGCAACGAGAACATCTGTAGGAAGATGCTGACGAAGCGCGAGATAGCGCGCATCGGGGTAGACATCGAGCGGCATGGCTACCGGTGCAACCTCGAGCGCACGGAGCGTGCAGCTGATTGTTCTCGCGTGCCTCATCCCGGCATCAGTGCCAGTACGTAAGTGTTCCAGGATCGATTCAGCTGTGGTGGCTGGAGTGGTGCGGTGTTCGACTTGGCAGGCAGAAAGTTCGTACGTCCACGCGGGATCGTCTACTTCTCTTAGAAATGCGGGCGAACGCGGCACCGGCATGGCGGTTGTCGGATCGTACAGGAAGAACTCTCGTTCGACGCCAATGTACCTGCGTAGCGATGGATCGAAGTGAAACTGTTCAAGGAACGATTGCATGTTTTCTTCCCACTCTTCTCTTTTCGGCGGTCGATGCGACGTGTTCGTATCGACCGAGAAACAGGGAAAAGAAAAAACTCCTCCCGCAGGCCCGGGAGGAGTTTTGCTTGTGACGAAAAAGGTGGCAGCAAAACAGGGGCACTACGGAAGATTCCGTGCGCACCACCAAAGGTTTGGCGTTGGTTGTATTGCCTGTTTGCTTTGCATACAAAAAATGTATCGCACTCCACTAAGACTGTCAAAAATAAAAAAAAGCCCGCGGATGTGGCAGGAGCAGATCATGCGGGCTCGAGGACGATTACGACGCTCTCGAGGCCTCGAGCGATGCAGAGGAAGAGGTTCGAGGAACCGAGGATCTCGAACGACATACTCTCGGCCAGCATGCGGCCAAACCGTTCCCAGTCCTCCGTTGCGCAGAGGATGAGTGTGATGTCGCTTTGTGCGAGCGCCCTCAACTCACTGTAGACCTGGATGTCTACGATCTGCAGGGCATCTGCTCCGAACGCGTTGCGGACGTCCGTAAGGTAAAAGAGCAGACTACCATTTTCTTCGATTGCGTCAGGCGGTTCGATTCCCCCCTTGAGGAGCGAGATGATCGCCTCGAACGTCGCACGTGCGGCGATGATCACCTGTTGCTGTCCTGCCATAGGAATCCTTTCGTGGAAGCCAGGAGTCTCTCCGTCCGCATATCAGCCTAATTAGGCTGATCCGTCAATCCATTGACGAAAAGGTAAAAATACCCTATCCTCACACTAGGAAATATGTTTTTTCGCATTTCAAACAAATGTCATGACGGGCTGCTCTTCCTTGGAAAGCTTGCCTCCCGCTGGGAAAGTGGGGAGCTGCTGTCTGTCGAAGATGGGGCCAGAACTGCCGCATCTGCGGGATATTTGGAGCAGATTATTACGCCCTTACGTACAGCTGGATTGGTTGAAGCGCGACGCGGACCAGGCGGCGGATATCGTCTGACGAAAGATCCGAAAGAGACAACCGTTCGAACTGTTGTTGAAGCACTGGAAGGAAAGATTGCGCTTGTTGACTGCCAAGGCTCCGGCTGTGACCGTTCAGAATCTTGCGGTAGCGAACATCTTTGGAATACTTTGCAGCGCCGCATCGGAGAAACGCTTGGCGAAATGACTTTGGCAGATATTGCAGACGCAAAGGTATGAAAACACCATCCACCATCTATCTCGACCACGCCGCAACCACACCACTTGATCCGCGCGTCAAAGCGGCGATGGAACCGTATCTTGATGCTGCAGATTATTTTGGCAATCCATCGGCAATCTACCGTCTTGGTCGCGTGGCAAAAGAAGCCTTATGGGAAGCACGGGTGACCATCTCTTCTATTCTCGGTTGTCGCCCTGAAGAAATTTTGTTTACTGGCAGCGGAACAGAGTCGGATAACCTGGCGGTGTTGGGAATTGCCCGCGCCTATAAAGCAAAAGGAACGCATTTGATTACCTCGACCATCGAACATCACGCGGTGTTACACGCGATGGAGCATTTAGAAAAGAAGGAAGGTTTTTCTGTCACCGCGCTTCCGGTCGACGAGTACGGCCGCGTTGCCCCAAAAGATCTTGCCGCTGCCCTGACGCCGGAGACGACGCTGGTCTCGCTCATGTTTGCGAACAATGAAATTGGAACGATCCTGCCGATTGCAGAATATGTGCGGGTGATCCGCGATTGGAAAAAAGAGCACGGACGCGGCCCAAACGAAGCGCCGTTTTTGCACACCGATGCCTGCCAAGCTGCGGGCTACATTGATTTGAACGTGACGAAGCTTGGTGTCGATCTTTTGACGATCAACGGTTCAAAAATCTACGGGCCAAAAGGAACAGGTGTCCTCTATGTCCGCCGCGGCCTCCGTCCGCAGCCGATTATTTTTGGTGGCGGCCAGGAAATGGGATTCCGTTCCGGGACAGAAAATGTTTCCGGCATCGTCGGTCTTGCTACAGCGCTGCGTCTCGCACACGAAGAACGCGAGGCAGAGTCTGCACGTCTTGTTCCGCTCCGCGATCGTCTTATTGCTGGCATCCTCGACCGCGTCCCGAAAGTCGTCTTGAACGGCCATCCGACAGAACGATTGCCGAACAACGTGAACGTTTCTATTTTAGACATCGAAGGCGAAGCGGTGCTTCTCTACCTCGACGAAGATGGTATTTCTGCCGCCACTGGGTCGGCGTGTGATAGCGCCTCGCTTGACCCAAGCCATGTCATCCTCGCGATCGGCCGACCGTACGAATTCGCCCACGCTTCCATCCGTTTTACCCTCGGACGATCGACGACAGCGGCAGATATCGATTACGTTTTGGAAAAACTTCCTCCGATCGTCCAGATCCTTCGCCAGATTTCTCCCGTCTCCATTGAAATGGATGGCACAGTGACTGGAGCGAAGACTGCCTTCGTTGATATGGGGAGGCCGCATTGGGAGAAAAATATAAAAGCGACCAAATAGGTGTCTGTCATTCCCTTGAAGAAGGGGATCCAGCGGATCGACGTTCGACACCGTGGATCCCCGGGTCAAGCCCGAGGATGACAATAAAAAGAATTTTTATTGAAATATTTATGGACACTCCACTCAAAGAACCAAACGCTGAAGTCGTGAATCAACACACAAAACAACAGTGGGTCTATTCGGATGTCGTTAAAGACCATTTTTTCCATCCGCGTAATTTGTTGCTCGATGCAGTCGCGCCTGGCCAGTTTGATGCAGAAGGCATGGTTGGTTCGCCCGCCTGCGGTGACGTGATGTACGTCTGGATCAAAGTGGATAAAGCAACAGAGCGCATTACGGAATTTAAGTGGAAGACGTTTGGTTGCGGTTCTGCCATTGCTTCGAGTTCGATGTTCTCCATCATGACGACGGAAAACGACGGACTGACGCTCGAAGACGCGCTGAAGATTCGTCCGCAAGATGTGATGTTGCGCCTCGGCGGTTTGCCAAACCGGAAGATCCATTGTTCTGTCTTGATCGATAAGGCGTTTAAGAAAGCAGTCAATGAATATTTCCGTTCGACTGGGCAACATGCACGTATCCAAGTTGACGGCGCCCGCGTGATCGACAAGCGGCTGAATATCACCGATCATGATATTGAAGAGGCGGTGCTTGAAGGAGCAAAGACGTTGGAAGAAGTGCAGAAAAAATTGAAAGTCGGTGTTGGTGATCCGGATGCCATCCCGGACATCGAACAACTCATCCGATTTTACAGCGAAAAATATTACGGATAAAAATAAATTTTATTTTCTGTCATGTTTGTCCATCCCCTTGAAGAAGGGGATCCAGCCGGTCGACAACCGATATCGTGGATCCCTGCCTTCGCTGGGATGACAAGAGGAAAAATTATATGCCTACCATTCAAGAAGTAATTTCTGAAACTCTAAAAGACATCCAGCCGTTGCTCCAACAGGGCGGCAAAGACATTGTCTTGTTGGAAGCAACAGAAACGCGCGCGCGTTTTCGCCTTGAAGGATTCTGTTCTGGCTGCGGCTGCGGCGATTCGTACCGCGACGGCATTCGCGAAACGCTCATGGCAAAAATGCCAGGAGTGGAGGTTGGGTTTGAATAAGAATAAATACTATGTCTACAGAACAACAAGCACCAAATCCAGAATGGGTGACGATCATTGAATCCATCCTCGACCAAATCCGCCCTGCGCTCGCCGAGCATGCCGGCGATGCGAAGTTGCTAAAGATCGATGGGAACAAAGTCTTCCTCGAACTCCACGGCTCCTGCTCCGGCTGCCCAATGTCGGCAATGACCTTTGGCGTGATGGTGGATGAAATGATTAAAGAAAAAATTCCTGAGGTGGAAGAAGTGGTGTACGAGTAGGGGAAGAGACAAACTTGTTTTCCTCGGCATTTTCTGTTTTCATGTCTTCGTTGATTCGTCTTATGTTTGTACTATGAAATATCGCGTGGTCGTTGATCCGGATTTGTGTATTGGCGCGGCGTCGTGCGTGACGGTGGATCCGGCACATTTTGCATTGAATGAAGAAAACAAGGCGGTGGTGCTTGATCCGGATGTGCAGGATGAAGCGCGTCCGTATGAACGCACCATGGAACTTTCTGAGGATCAAAAAGACACCCTGATCCTCGCTGCACAATCTTGCCCCACGCTCGCGATTTTTATATACGATCCAGAAGGCAAACAAATTTTTCCGGAGTAAGGATATTCTTTAAAGACCCTTCGACTTCGCTCAGGATGGATAACCCATCTTCCCGACGAAGACGGGTTATCCACTTCCCCCGTATTGACCTCGCTGTTACAGTGCGGCGCAGACGTGTATGCAGGATGTTCAGTATCTGATTATTGGTGGCGGTGTCTGTGGCGTGACTGCTGCGGAGAGTATCCGTCGTCTGAAACCAGATGCGCGCATTGTTGTGTTGTCTGCAGAACGTCATCCGTTGTATTCGCGCGTCTTGTTGCCGCATCTCGTGAAAGGCAAAGTGCCGCGTGAACGCGTCTTTCTGCGCACCGAGGCACAACTTTCCGCAAAGCAGATTGAAATGGTGTACGGTGCTCGTGCGATCCGGTTGGATCCTGCGGCACACGAAATCGAAACAGTAGACGGAGAAACGTATCGCTACCAAAAACTCTTGTTGGCAACCGGCGGCGACGTTTTATCGCTTGGTGTTCCGGGAGATGATTTGGCTGGCATTGTTCCACTGCGGACTGTTGAAGACGCCGACACAATCATTGCAGAACTTTCTAGTGATTCCTCCAGCGAACGAAGCGCTGCGGTGGTTGGTGGTGGGTTTCTGGGATTGGAATTCCCTCCGTTCTTTGAGAAATATGGATATACAACGCATCTCGTGATTCGCGGGCCGCGCTATTGGTGGCGGGTTTTGGACGAAGAGGCGAGCGGTCTCATCGAACAAACCATGCGTGAACACGGCGTGGTGATTCATGCAGGAACGGAACTTGTTGCGTGCGAAGGGGAGGGGCACGTTCGGGCCATCCAGTTATCGGATGGGACGCGCGTGCCGGTCTCTTTTGTGGGATACGGCGTGGGCATTGCTGGCGCGCCATCGTGGGTGACGGCGGCAGGCATCGCGGGCGGAACGAACGGTATCGTTGTCGACGAACATCTCCGCACCAATGTCCCAGACGTGTGGGCAGCAGGGGACGGCGCGTCTTTTTTTGACACCACTGTTCAACGGTCGCATCGTTTGGGCAACTGGCTGAACGCACAAGAACACGGTCGCTATGCGGGCGACGCAATGGTTGGTGCGGTGACGGAACCATTCCATCACGTCAGCGCGTATGCTACGCAGATCTTCGGCCTGAACATCTCCTTTATTGGAGATCTCACCGAAAGCGACGACAGTATCTGGATTTCTCGGGGCAGCGCTGTCGAGAAAAAAATTGCTCGGTTCCACCTTCGGAACAACATCGTTGTCGGTGCCGCACTTTTTAATGTGATGATCGACCGTGCGACGATTACGATGCTGATTAAGGACCGCGTTTCTGTCGAAGGACGCCACGCCACGCTCCGTGATCCATCGATTGATTTGAAAACACTTTTAGGATAATCGGCCAAGACGTCAGTGGCCACACCCGAAGGTTCGCTTTGGGATCGTCCAGAGACTATGCATGTCTTAGATGATGAACGTCGCCGGAAGACGATAGACCGCGAGGATGTTTTGTCTGCGTTAGCCTTGTTGTCTGCACAGGCACACGATGCATGGTCTGCGACCCGCCGTCTTCCTGTTGGCACCACGCGCGGCATCAAACGCATTATTGTCGCTGGCATGGGTGGTTCTGCGCTCGGTGCGCACATTGCTCGTTCGGTCTATCGCGAGCAGCTTTCTGTCCCTTTGGAAATGGTGAACGGCTATACGCTGCCTGGTGGTGTCGATAAAAACACGCTCGTCGTTCTTTCGAGTTATTCTGGCACGACCGAAGAAACGCTGGCAGCAGCCACTGCAGCTCGTAAGCAAAAAGCGACCTTGCTCGGCATGTGCACCGGCGGCCCGCTCGCAACCTTTTTACAAAAGAACAACATCCCGTCCTACATTTTTACGCCAACACAAAATCCGGGAAACCAACCACGTATGGGCCTCGGCTACGGACTGTTCGGCTTGCTCGGGCTGCTCCGTTCTGCTGGTTTGCTGCCAAAAAGTGTCGATACAGACACTCCTCGCGCCATCGCCGCACTGGATCGCGCCGTGTCTCAGTATGGGATGCAGGTGCCGTATGAAAAAAATCCTGCAAAAAAGATGGCTGCTGCACTCCAAGGAAGTGCGGTGCTGTATGTTGGCGCGGAACACTTGGAAGGATCGGTCCACGCGCTGACGAACCAGACAAACGAAACGGGAAAACAATTTGCTTGCTGGTTTCCGCTTCCAGAATTGAACCATCATTTGATGGAAGGTTTGGCTTATCCGAAGCAACTGAAAAAGACAACGCAAGCAGTGTTTCTTTCTTCCTCTTTGTACCATCCCCGCGTGCAAGAACGTTTCGCATTGACACAAGACGTCGT
>CALRHY010000014.1 GCA_943359495.1 Candidatus Uhrbacteria bacterium RIFOXYB12_FULL_58_10 | reverse complement strand
TCCTGCAGCACAGCAGTCGTTGCCGACACCGGCACGGCTTGGACGTCCACTTGGTAGCCGGCGTCTGGATATCCAACTTCTGGAACTTGAGCGATCTGCATAATGATAAAGAAAAGGAATAACGTGTTCTAGTGTATCAGAAAAACTGTTTGAGTAGCCATGCTTTTTACCACCGCACCACTTGTTCCCAGGGCAATTCCGGACGGCCGAAGTGGCCGTAAGCGGCAGTCTGACGATAGATCGGACGGCGCAAATCAAGGCGTTCAATAATTGCTGCTGGACGAAAATCAAATTGCTTTTGCAGAACAGCAGAAAGATCTTTGCCGTCGCCCGTTTTTGCAACAAGCATCAGAGGTTCTGCACGACCAATGGCATAGGCGACAGAGACGAGGACGTTTTTTGCCAAGCCGTTTGCCACAAGATTTTTCGCTGCAAAGCGGGCCATGTACGTTGCCGAGCGATCTACTTTGGTTGGGTCTTTGCCGGAGAATGCGCCGCCGCCATGAGGCAGCAACCCTCCGTATGTGTCTACCATCAATTTTCTTCCTGTCAGCCCGGTATCTGCGGCAAATCCGCCGAGCACAAAACGCCCAGTAGGATTCACCAAAATCTCTACGCCTTCGATGTCACCAATCACCTGAGCGATCAACGACTCCGTAATAAGAGCGCGGATTTCTGCGGCGGAAATATCCGGGTCATGCTGGGTCGAGACGAGGACAGAACAGACGCGATTCCCATCCATCGTCACCTGCGCTTTTCCATCAGGGCGCAACCAGGCAAACAACGGATCGTGCCGACGCAAATCTGCAAGACGCTTTGTTAGCGCGTGGGCATAAACGACAGGGCGCGGCAACATTTCAGGCGTCTCGTTGGTGGCATAGCCATACATAATCCCCTGATCCCCAGCGCCGCCAGGATCAACACCTTGGGCAATATCGGGCGATTGTTTTTCGAGATGCACCAACACATCTAGCTCTTCGGTGTAGCCGACCTGAGCGTAAACATTGCGAGCAATGCGTTCAACATCAACGTCTGTCGTCGACGTCACCTCCCCACCGACAATCAAAACACCATGACAACCAAATGCTTCGACTGCGACGCGCGCGAATGGGTCACGGCGCAAAAACTCATCTAATACCGCATCCGACACTTGGTCACAGACCTTATCGGGATGCCCTTCGGTGACTGATTCAACAGTTTTCAACATAAGAATGCGGATACCGTAGCAGGCAGGGTGACGGGAGTCAAAAACCCTCCAAAAGGAGGGTTCGAAGGTAACACGAACCAGACTTCTCTATTCTCCAAATCCCAACGTTTCAACCAATGCCGAAACAGAAAATCCTGGATGTGTTCCGCCACCAATGGCATACAACGCATCGCGTACGGTCACAAAACCAAATCCGTGACGTGGCGTACGCATGCTGGTGAGTGTTTCCCACTGGTCAGACCCGAGCGCGAGGCGGTACACGCCATCTTGCATGCGTGGTGACGCTTCACCGCCAGCGACAATCAATGCGCTCTCCCGTACTGCAACCGCTCCATCACCAATAGCCCGTGGTAATGCTGATGCGTTCTGCCAACGATCCGTTTCTGGATCATACACTTCAACGATATCCAATGGACGACTTTCTTGGCCTTTTCGTCCACCGATCGCAAACAGTTTTCCATCAAGCACTGCCGCAGCAAGATGATCACGTGCCGTCGGCATTGCCGCGCGCGTCTCCCAACGATTTTCTGCAAGGAGATACACAAATAATGCACGGGAGACACCATCAGCAGAAAGACCACCGACGACTACAAGTGTGTCACCTAACACCGCGGCTGCCATAGCACCACGCGCTTCGGGCATCGGTGCAATATTTTGCCAGGTGCCGGTCACGGTATCAAAAACAAAACCGTCGTTTGTCGGATGTAAAGAAAGTCCATCAAAACCACCAAGGACGTAGACATACCCGTCGAGTGCAACAACACTCGCGCCGTGGACTGCTTTAGGAAGCGATGGCGCACTTTCCCAATGGTCGGTTTCCGGACGATACAATTCGACCGTCGCAAGCGTCCGTCCTAACCCATCCAATCCACCAACAACATAGACCGTGTCGCCTAAGGCAACGGCACCAACGGCAGTGCGAGCAGTCGGCATATCCGCACGCGCAGACCATTGCCCGTGTGTCGCATCACCCACTGTTTGTGGCGTTCCGTAGGGAAAGATGCGGGAAAAGGAGACGCCACGAACATACCAGGCGTATAACCCAATCACCAGACAGACAAACAGGAGATAAATAATGGTGTGCTTGTGGCGAGAAAACATACGAGGCATTGATACCGAAACTCAAAACGTGTAACGCGAATCCTGTCGACGTTTCGTGTTACGCGTTTCGCGTTTTGCAAAACGCTTACACATCGCGCAGCAAACTCCCCCGCCTTCGCGGTGCAGAGCTGCGTTCTCCAAGTGAATCTTGCACTATTGTATCCTCCTCCGTTGTTTCTGTCGTGTCGCGGAAGACGGTTGAGCTCGGACGGTATGCCGGCGCAATGGAGCTGCGGTAGCTTGCCGCAGGACGATATCCGGAAACCGGGGCGCTCGGGAGGAGTCGTGCGGCGTCGACAAGTGAACGGCGCAATTCATCGAGAAAAATCGACGGCGAAAGCAGCGCCAAGGAATCGTAGCCAGCCGTCGCTGGGTAGGTCAAAAACAATTCGCGCCGTGCACGGGTGATGGCGACGTAAAAAAGTCGGCGTTCTTCCTCTAACCCCGCTTCTTCGGCAGAAGCGCGACTATGCGGAAAACTTCCTTGCGCTAAACGGATGATGAAGACCGCATCCCATTCCAATCCTTTTGCTTGATGAATAGTAGAAAGGACGAGTCGTGATTGCAGGGCAGATTGTGTGCCATCGCGCGGGACGCCGTAATCTTCTTTCAAGGTAACTTCCGTAAGGAACACATCCAGACTCGTATATTGTTCGGCAAACGTTGCAAATTGCTCGAGATCTTCCAAACGGTCCTGTGCGTTCGGATACTCCCGTTCGAGATAGCTGACGTACGAAGAGGTTGCCACGGCACGCACCGCATCTGCCGCTGTTTCTGCCGCAGCTACACGACGAACGATTTCTCGGAGATCCGCCCACCCACGCGCGCTCCGCGGCGTCACCACACCGTGGACATGTGCATCAGAGAGTTCGGCTAAACTTTCGACGACAGACAATCGTTCGGCAATCCGCGCCGCACCAGTCTCGCCAATTCCCTCTTGGAGCGTCAGCGCTCGCAACCAGGCCACACCATCTTTTGGATTCGTCCGCAATTTCAAAAAGGCGATGACATCTTTCACATGCGAGCGTTCAAAAAATTTCATGCCGCCACGGTATTCGTACGACATCCCGCGCTTGGCCAATTGAAATTCCAATTCTTGCGAATGGTGCGCGGCGCGAAACAAGACCGCAATATTTCCGATCGGTGTCCCCTCGCGTTCGAGTGCCGCAATCTTCTGAGCAACAAACGCCGCTTCTTCAGCTGCAGATCCTGCTGGGACCAACAACGGTTTGGCAAACGCGGCACACATTGGTTTCAATTCTTTCGGAAACTGCCGAGTATTTTTGCTAATGACATCATTCGCCACCGAGAGGATTTCTGGCGTGGAACGATAATTCGTCTCGAGACGATACACCGTCGCGTCCGGATAGCGGTCCGGGAACGTCAGAATATTTTCGACGGATGCGGCACGGAACGAGTAGATCGATTGCGCATCATCCCCAACGACAAGGACGTTACGATGGACGGCTGACAACATATCCACGATCGCCGCTTGTACCGGATTCGTATCCTGATATTCGTCAACGAGGACGTAACGAAACTGTTCGCTGAGACGCCGCGCAATCGCCGGCTGTTCAACAAGCAGCGTCAACAAGTGACAGAGAAGATCATCAAAATCCATGGCGTTGCCGGTGCGCTTCCGTGCAGCGTATGCCGAAGCAATCTCCGAAAACGTGTCCTGGAACGGGAGCAAACCCGGCTGTTTCCTTTCCAACGCCTCAAGCAAAGAAATCTGTGCGTTGCGTTGAAATGAAAGCACTTCACCAATCACCGCAGGAGACGGCATGGTGCGGTCTTTGCCGGCATATTCTTTTGCGCAGACTTTGATCAGCGACCGCGCGTCTTCGGCATCCAAGATGGTAAAGTTCGGAGTGAATCCGATCAGGTCTGCATATTGGCGGAGGATGCGATTTGCGAGGGCGTGGAATGTTCCGCCCCACATACCGCGCACAGAACTCCCGAGGAGATGCTCGACACGCCGCACCATTTCGGAAGCGGCTTTATTAGTAAACGTCAGCAACAAAATGGATTCCGAGATAACACCATGGGCCAGGAGCCAAGCGACACGGTACGTAATCGTCCGCGTTTTTCCAGACCCTGCCCCTGCGAGGACAAGACACGGGCCTTCTCCCCCTTCGACGACGCGCAACTGTTCGGCATTGAGTTCGTCCGCAAAAGCAATCGCGCGCACGGGCGGCATGTTTGTCTGTTCCGGTTCAAGAAAAAAGGTTTGCATGAAAAAAGACTATCGAAGTGCAGCACGAATCAATGTCGACATAACCAGCACGGGATAATACAAAGCAAACGGTCCAAGTAAAACGGTCACGACAATGCGCGCACGGCGGCTCCACGGCGCCAACGTCCAAACGGCGATGAGACCAATCGGCGGAAGAAACAGGAGGCATAGCACGGTCACGACATTACGAAGCAACGCCCCGGTCGCGGGCGGTGGAAGTTGACCAGAAGGAGTATTTTCAATTGGCTGCTGTATATCCATAAAATTTCCCCTTACACACCTCTGTCATCCCAGCGCCCGTTCGAGGGTCTGAGGACCCCTCAGGGTCTCGAAGACAGGCAGGGATCCACGATGCCGATCGTCGACCCGTGGATCCCCTTCTTCAAGGGGATGGGAGGGAAGATTGTGAATGGTTTTACAAAACGTTCTACAAATGCCGTTTATTCGCAACGTGCTCTTCAAGCGTCTTCGCATAATACACCGTTCCGTCCGGTCCTGTCAGGAAGTAGAGCGCGTCATTCGGCGTTGGATGCAGCACTGCGCGAATTGCCTCCAACCCTGGGCTTGCGATCGGGCCGCGTGGGAGCCCGGGATGCTGATAGGTATTCCACAAACTCTGCGATTCGCGGTCCGCCGCGGTCGTAAAGCGGCCACTGGCTCCCGATGCATACTGTACTGTGGAATCCGCTTGGAGCGGCATGCCAGCTGTGATGCGACGAAGGAAAAGATCGGCAACGCGCCGTTGATCTTCAGCACCACGCACTTCTGCTTCGACAACAGACGCCAAGGTCAACACGTCGTAAAAAGAATGCAGTGGGTACGGGAGGGGTTCCGCACGAAGATCTTTTGTCTTTACGTCAAACGTCTCCAACATTTTCTGCGCCACATCACGCACAGATGCATCCGCAAAAAAACGATACGTGTCCGGAAACAGATATCCTTCGAGTGAGATACCTTGCGGCTTGCCTGCAAGGTACGAAAACGCTTTTTCTCCAAAGACGGTTTCTGTCTGTTCGCTGGCCGGCGTTCCTGTTACTGCAATGACGTCTTCAGTGCGCGTTACCAATCCTGCTTTTTGCAAAATCGTGGCAAGGTCACGCAACGAACTCCCTTCCGGGATTGTGACGCGCGTTTCTGTACGGCCGTGTTGCAACAAAATCCGCACTACTTGCCGCAGCGGCGCGTGCGCGGGGATCAAAAAGGTTCCAGGATGCAGTCCATCTTCCGTTCCTTGGAAACGAACAAAAAAGGGAAACAAGATTTGTGCGGATGAAGAAAGCACTCCACTTGCTTTTAGCGATGCAGCCACGTCCGCAGTCGTCGAAGAGATAATGACAACGCGTTGCACAGGGCCGACCGACCGTCCGTTGCCGACAATCGTCAACACCACCCAGAGCGCAGACAATCCAACGATACCTGTCAGGAAAAAAAGTATTCGTGTTCGTTTGCGCATATCAATGACCTGTCCTTTCTTCAAGCCAACGCAGTCCCATTTCGATGACCGCAACAGAGGCAATGGTATTCACTTCGCCACGATCGAGCATCGCTCGCACTTCTTGCGGTGTCAGGACCAATTGTTCAATGACTTCGCTTGGTTCGCGGTGCACCGTCCCCGTCGGTGTTGCGCCAGATGCGAAAAAAACATGCACGCGATTATCTTGCGTCGTAGGGCTGACGACCAGCGTCCGATAGTGCTCCCATGACGTCGCGATATAGCCCGTCTCTTCTTCGAGCTCTCGCGCAGCGGCAAGCGCAGGATTTTCTCCGGGTTCCACATATCCTGCACTCGGCTCAATCACCCAGGTCTTACAACCAAATTTGAACTGACGATTCAAAACGATCTTTCCCTCGACAGTCACACAAAATACCGCGACAAAATCCGGGTGCTCGGTGACATACCACTCATGATGGACACCTTTCGGATCCACCAAATCTTCACAGCGTATGGAAACCCACCGACTGTTAAAGACTTGCTTTTCGCTCAATTTCTGCCATCCCTCCGGAAAAGGCGTCGCCATATTTCGTGGTATCCTATAGTCGTTATGCGCATGTATCGCCACCCGTTTCTTCTGTCTACCATGTTTCTGCTCGGGCTTTGTGGCACCGTCTGGTGTGCAACTACCATTGAACGATTCCTCCTGCCGACACCGATGCCGCGTTGGGGAGTAACGTTTTCCACCCAATACACCGAATACCTCGGCAATGATCCGCAGAAGGTTTTCACCGCACTCCTTGATGACCTGCACATCCGCCATTTTCGCCTCACCATTCCTTGGGATGCGGTCGAGGAGCAGCGAGGCCAGTTTACCTTTGGTGATATCGAGTGGCAACTCACCGAAGCGGAAAAGCGTGGTGCAGACGCGATTGTTGCCATTGGCCGCCGGACACCGCGCTGGCCCGAATGCCATGATCCGTTATGGCTTGACCGAATGACACAGAGCGAACAAGAAAAAGCAACGCTAGCGCTCCTCAAAAAAGAAGTGGAGACTTTGCACCGCCATCCTGGGATTATTGCCTGGCAAGTCGAGAACGAACCATCGCTCGCGGTGTTTGGTGCATGCAAGCCACAACGCAAGGCATTCCTTCGAGAAGAAATCGACCTCGTGCGCTCTCTGGATCCTTCACATCCTGTGTTTACGACGGAATCTGGCGAACTCACCAGCGGACTCTGGTCGGCGCCGTTTGTCGACAGTATTGGCCTCTCACTCTACCGCCAAACCTGGAATTCCATTGTCGGAAAAATCGTCTATCCACTCCCACCAGCATTTTATACCAGACGCGCCGATTTCCTGCGCCATCTATTTGGGACACACGTCTTTCTCTCCGAACTCCAGGCAGAACCATGGGCTGCATCGGCACTAACTAGCGCACCAATTCCCGAGCAGCTCGCGCTCATGAACCCACAAATACTCCACAACGCCGCCGCCTTCGCAAATGCAACGCACCTCTCCCCCATCTATCTCTGGGGCGCGGAGTGGTGGTATTGGGTGAAAGAAAAAGGCCACCCAGAAATTTGGGAAACGGCGCGGCAGATTTTTCAAAACGAAAGATAGGACCCCGTGCAACGCGAGCTACAAATACTTCGCCAACTTCTTCTTGGCCATCTCCCCCACCAACTGCTTCACTTCCTGCGCCCGTGATTTCGGGCAGATCAAAATTGCATCTTCGGTTTCCACAACAACCATGTCGTGCACACCGATGGTGGTGACGAGTTTTCCCGTCATGCTGACGATGAGGTTAGCTGAAGAATCGATTGCGGCATGCGGACCGCGGGCAACCGTTGCATTCGGATCTCCTGCAAGAATTTCATGGACCGCGCGCCACGAGCCGACGTCCGTCCAACCAAAAGCTGCGGGTATCACCACCATGCCTTTTTCTTTTTCCAAAATGCCGTAGTCAAGAGAGATAGGTTGAATGGCAGAAAATTCCTTTGCAACAACACGCTGTTCATTTTTGGTACCAAGCGCATTTTTGATGGTCATGAGCTGGCCATACATCTCTGGCAAATGACGCGCATAACAATCCAGTAATGTTGCCGCGCGGGCAACGAGCAGGGTCGGGTTCCACAAATAGTCCCAGCTCGCGAGGTAGCGCTTGGCGGTTTTTAAATCTGGCTTTTCGACGAATCCGCGGACGGAAAAAACTTCGTCTTCACCTTCCCCCTTTTTCCCCTCACTCCGCGCAACGACATCACCCATGCGGATATACCCGTAGCCGGTTTCCGGATACGTGGGGCGGACGCCGATCAGGGCGAGCCGTTCGGGATTGGAACGAACGACCCCTTCGGCAACTTTCAAGATGCGCAAAAATTCTGCGACATTACGGACGTAGTTGTCGGAATTTGCATAGACGACGACCGCATCCGGATCTTCTTTGAGAATGCGAACAAGTGCCAGACCGAGCGCTGGCGCTGTCTCGCGGCGCGCCGGTTCGAGCGACAGATGTTTCGGAGAAACCAGTGGCAACTCTTTCTGTACGCGCGCTACATAATCCACATGCGTCGTCACCCACAATCGTTCTGCACCAAAGCCGCGGATCAACCGATTTGCCGTTTTTTGCAGTAGGGTTTCTTCGTCCAACAGTGCGTGGACCTGTTTTGGTGCACCCACACGCGACAACGGCCACAAGCGCGTTCCGGAACCACCGGCCATGAGGATTGGAGTCAACATAGGGACTATCTCAAAAAAAGACGAGGACAATGACTGCAGCAAGAGCAATACGGTACCACACAAACGGACGATAGTCGGCACGGGCAACGTAGCGAAGCAAGAAACGGATAGCCAACAGACCAATGCCCGCTGACACAAGAATGCCGACAAAAAATGGCAATGTGATATCCGCCCGAGAAAGATGCCGAAGAGAAAACAACACAGCCCCGCCCGTAATCGGTGCGGCAAGCAAGAACGACAACCGCGCCGCAGCATCGCGACCAAATCCAAGGGCACGCGCTGCGGTGATCGTAGAGCCAGAACGAGAAATGCCTGGAATGATCGCGCAGGCTTGCGCACACCCAATCAAGAGGGCGTCACGAACGGAAAACGTTTCTGTGGTTCGTGTCGCCAGTTTGTTCTGATCTGCCCATAATAAAAACAGTCCGCCGACGGTCAACGTCGCCGCAATCAACAACGGCGCGCGGAATGTCCCCTCAGCCGCTTTTTCTAACAAGGCACCAACAACGGCACCTGGAATGGACGCGATCGCGATATACCACAAAAGGTTGCGTGGTGCAGTTCCCTTCCCACCAAATCCCGTACGGATGATGTCCAACCAATCGCGCCAAAAAAACAGAAGGAGTGCAGCCAATGTCCCAAGGTGCAAGGCGACGTCGATCGTGAGTCCAGGATCTTCCCAACCAAAAAACCAGGGGGCAAGGACGAGGTGCGCCGAGGAAGAAATCGGCAAGAACTCGGCTGCGCCCTGCACGATACCGAGGACGATTGCTTGCGGGATGTCCATCATACGAGGGGAAGTGCACGAGTCAAAGCCACGGTCAGAAACGATACCACACCTGCCAAAACCACGCCCGCGGCAACATCAGACGGATAGTGGACGCCAGCAATCACCCGAGCGATGGCGACGAGCGACGCGATAATAAGCAACACTGAGGCAAGTGGATGATGTAAAAAAAGAAAAGTGCAAGCAATAGTGAAACCGATCGTCGTGTGGTCTGAGGGAAATGATTTCCAGTGTGGTGGCATCCACACGAGCGGCGTAAAACGCAGGCGCTCAAACGGCCGCATGCGGAACCAAAAGAGGCTGGTCGCCCAAGAAATTGCCTCGGCAACAATCAAGGCAATAACCGTCACGAAGAGGACGCGCAACGAGTGATGAACGAATGCAGCATCCCCTTGGACTGCACCCACGATGGCAACAAGCAGCAGGAGATAGAAAAGCCAGGTCGCAGCAAAGATAATCAGTACGTCGCCCCAATGAGACTTTCCCGCAAGACGACGGCCGGCGTGAAAAAGAGCGAGATCAAGACGCATAGTTTAGGTTCGTACGGTCTTGGCTCGGGCAAGAAAAGAAAGCCCGAACGCTGCAGCAGAAACCAAGACGATCGTCGGGCCGGATGCGGTGCTTGTGTAAAAAGACAACACGAGTCCAAGCAATGCCGCACTGACGCCGATCACGGACGACAAGACGAAAACACTCCGCAAATTCCAACTCAGATTCTTTGCCGTTGCCGCGGGGATAATCACCAGCGGGCCAATAAGCACTGCGCCGACCAATTTGATACCGAGCGCAATTACCAACGCAAGCACGCACAAGAACAAACGGTCATGCAACGCGACGCGAATCCCTTCGACTGCAGCCAAATCTCCGTGGAAGGCAATCTTTGCCCAGACGCGGAAGAAGAGAAACAATAACACCATAGTGACGACCGTCAGTGCGACAATCAAATAAATATCCGTCCGCGAGACACCAAGAATATCACCAAAGAGATAGCCAAAAAGGTCGACGCGATAGCCCTTGAGTTTTCCAATGAGGATGACGCCGAGGGCGAGTGCTGTAGAAAAAAACACGCCAATCAAAGTATCAAGAGAAACCGTGCGCCGCTTGGCAAGCGAGGCGATGCCGAGCGCGATCAAGATAGAAAAACCAACAGCACCAAGAAGCGGATTGATACCGAGCAACAAACCGAGTACGATCCCTGTCAACGAAGAATGCGAAATGGCTTCGGAAAAAAAAGTCATCTTCCGCAGGATCACGAACACGCCGAGATTTGCTGCAAGTAATCCAACCAAAGCACCTGCAAGCAGTGCGCGAAGAAAAAAGTCGTACTGAAGAAAGGCGAACATAAATCAGGAATGATGATGGCCGTGCGCCGCCGTTTCTTTGCCGTGCTTATAACGCGCCGGCGTTGCGTACGCCTTCGAGATCATCTGCGCGGTCAGGACCTTGGAAGGAACTCCTTGGCAAATCAGTTTTCGGTTCACACACACCACCTTACTCGCATAGCGAAACACAATGTCGAGATCATGTGAGACAAGCAACACCGTCATCCCCCGCTCTTCGGCCAAGCGGTGGATCAAGCTGTAAATCGTTTCTTCACCTTCGATATCAATCCCGGATGATGGTTCATCCAGGACCAACAAACTCGGATTTGGCAACAGCGCATTGGCGATCAAGACACGTTGCAACTCGCCACCAGAAAGGACGCCGATCGGTTTTTCAATCAACTTTTCTGCACCAACATCGTGAAGCACGTGCATCACCGCCTCATGTGCCGTGTCATCATGTCGCCAAAAAGGATGACCAGGGAGGCGAAGCAGCAAAAGCTCTTCGACGGTAAGCGGAAAGGAACGATCAAAATCGACATATTGCGGTACGTAGCCAATACTCGGTTTCTGCTCCCAAAGAATCTCTCCTGCAACAGAGGTCAGTCCAAGAATTGCACGTACCAACGTCGTCTTTCCCGAACCGTTCGGACCAATGATCGCCACCACGTCGCCGCGCTCCACAGAAAAGGAGACGCGATCAAGAATGACGCGCTCGCCGTAACGGACACTAATGTCGTGAACAGTCAAAAAAGCCATGGTGCTATTGCGGCTGTGAAAATGCAGCCATGAGCATCTGTAGATTATTTTGCATCGCTCGTACGTACGTATCGGTGGAAAAATCACCTGTTTCCACGGTGTCCAATGGACGAATCAATCGACCCGTTTCCGTCGCCACGGTTTCTATCACCCGCGGAGAAAACTGCGGCTCAGAAAATAAGGCACGGACGTTCTTGTTGCGAATGACGTCCACGATAGACGCGAGATATTGTGCACTCGGTTCTTTCCCTGGAAATGCTTCGATCACCGCGACTTGCGTCAAACCATATCGTTCCGCGAGATAGTTAAAGGCGGGATGAAAGGCAACAAAATGTAACTGTGTCGTTTGTAATAATCCAAGCTGATGAAAGTATTCCTGATCCAGCAGTGTCAGTTTTTTTTCATACGCCATTACATTGCTCCGATACTGTGCCGCATGTGCAGGATCGGCAGCAGCAAGCTGCTCGCCAATAAAGATCGTCATCTCTTTTGCACGGATTGGATCGAGCCAAACATGCGGATTCACTCCGGGATTCTCTTGCGTGCCATCTTCAGCACCAGCAATAGGTGGTTCGCTGATACCATCGCTCGCA
>CALRHY010000013.1 GCA_943359495.1 Candidatus Uhrbacteria bacterium RIFOXYB12_FULL_58_10 | reverse complement strand
CCCATGGTTCTTGCTTTACTCTTTGCGTTTCTTGATCTCTATAAATTGCTCATTTTGAAAGAGGGGAAGATATAGTCAAAAAATCAGTCATAGCGCTTTCTATAGAAAAGACCCCGGACAATGTCCGGGGTCTTTTTTGTTGGTGCTAGGTACGGATTCGCCAGCCGCGTTGGAAGAGGTAACGGACAAAGAAGAAGAGGAAGAGTGTGGAGCCGATGATTAAGAAGATACCGACCGTGCGGTTGCTTTCGCTGAAGCCAGTCATGGCATAGCGCAGTCCGTCTACCAGGTAAAACATTGGGTTGGCGCGGATGACGTACTGGATTGTCTTTGGCAGCATGGTGATTGAGTTGAACATGCCACCGAGGAAGGAGAGTGGGGTGATAAGGAATGTTGGCACAAGCGCCAACGATTCAAATCCTTTTGCCCACAAGCCGATTAAGATGCCGAGCAACGAGAACAGCAAAGAGACGAACAGGATATAGAACAACAGCCAGAACGGATGCAGGATACTGGTTGCACCAAAAAGGATGCCCATTAAAAAGATCCCAAACCCGACCGTGACGCCGCGAACGACACCGCCGACAATGAAGCCGGTAATCATCTCCCCGTACGAGAACGGTGCGACAAGCATTTCTTCAATGTGGTGTAGGAAACGCTGGAAGTACAACGAGGAAGAGGTTTGCATGAAGGCGGACATGGTCACGTTCATCATCAGAATTCCTGGGAGGACGAATTGGATGTAGGGGATTCCTTCGATCAGGCCGATCCGTGAGCCGACGATTTTGCCGAAGACAAGAATAAAAAGGACAGCAGAAACCCACGGGGAAACGAGTGACTGGATGGCGACGCGGAAAAATCGTTCCACTTCGCGGCGAATGAGGGTGTAGAGGCCAATGGTATTCATAGGGGTGGGCTATGCCTTTCCTGGAGCACTGGCTCCGTTTGTCGTGTAATGCAGGTACATGTCTTCGAGTGACTTTCCGTTCTTGAGCAAATCTTCTTTTTGGCCAAGATAGACAATCTCGCCTTGGGCGATAATACCGATGCGCGAGCAAAGTTGCTGCACTTCTTCGAGGTAGTGTGAAGTAAGAAGGATAGTTTTTCCACGCGCGTTGATTTCGCGAAGGAAACGCCAAATTTCGCGGCGCAGTTCAACATCGACGCCAGCGGTCGGTTCGTCCAAGATCAAGAGATCGGGATCATGTACCATGGCGCGAGCAATCATGACGCGACGTTTCAAGCCGCCTGACAATTCACGAAACGCTTTTTTTCGATGAGCAAGCAATTCAAAATCCGTCAGGAGTTTTTCAATGACCACCTTTCGTTTTGCAGCGTCGATGCCGTAATATCCGGCTACGTAATCAAGAATTTTCTCGACCGTTCCGAATGGATCAATATTAAATTCCTGCGGCGCAACACCAACTTTTGCCCGCGCCTCTCTATAGTTTGCTACAACGTCATGACCAAATACTTTAATGGTCCCAGCACTCGGTGTGCTGATACCGACAATGCAACTAATTGTCGTTGTTTTTCCTGCGCCATTCGGACCGAGGAATCCAAAAAATTCTCCTGGTTGGAGAGTGAGGTTGATTCCTTTGACTGCTTCGGTTTTACCGTATTGCTTTCGCAAGTCGGTGATTTCGAGTGCGGGGGTGGTCATAGGCTTGGTGAAAAGGGAATAGGTGTTCCGTCGCGGAGGTAAGCAAGGAGTGCGGGAATGTCTTCTTGTGTGACTGCACCAAGCCAGAGTGCATCCGGCATAATGACGACCGTCGTCCCCGTGGCGCAATTATCCAAACATCCTGATTGCGAGACGCGGATGTGCGGATCCATCGCTTTCACTGCGGCTTTGAGTGCGTGGTATACTTCAAGACTACCCTTTGCAGCGCAGCACTCGCGACCATCTTCGCGGCGATTGGTACAGACCAGTATCAGTTTTTGAAACGGTTTCTCAGCAAGATGCATAGTCAAAAGAGTTTGCCATTTTTTTCAGCCACCGTCAACCATCCATGCTATGGAAAACAGCACGCCGAAGACGTCCGTGATCGCCGCTGCCCTTATCGCCGTCTCGCTCGTCGTGAGCACTCTCATTGGGACAATGGCTTACAGTAGTGCAAAAGCATCGGCAAACACCATTTCTGTCACCGGCTCGGCAGAACGCGTAATTATGTCTGATACAGCCAAGTGGCGCGGCGGATTTACACGAACGGTTTCTGTGGAGCAATTGAAAGAGGGGAGTGCGGCGATGCAAACGGATCTGCGTATTGTACAAACGTACTTGGCAAAACAGGGATTTACTGATGCCGAAGTGACCGTCGATGCAGTTTCTATCAATCCGTATTGTCCGTCTGATCCGGGTGCCTATGGCTGTGACGGGCGTGTCACTGGATACACGTTGCAGCAATCGCTCGTCGTCGAATCGCAAAACGTCGAAAAGGTGACGACGTTGGCGAAAGAGGGAACGAATGCGCTTATTAGCGAAGGGCTCGTTTTTGTTGGGCAGAACGTCGAATATTACTACAGCAAACTCGCTGATTTGAAACTGGAAATGCTTGCGGACGCAACAGGCAATGCAAAAGCGCGTGCACAACACATCGCAGATAGCACTGGCGCAACACTGGGGACGATCCAGTCTGCAAGCATGGGAGTCTTCCAAGTGACTGCAGTGAATTCGACAGAGCTGTCTGATTACGGTGCGTACGACACGTCTGTCAAAGAAAAGAAGGTGACTGCGGTGGTTCGTGCAGCGTTTGGATTGCGTTGAGAAGGTCATTCTTCTTATTAAATGAACGTTCATTCCACCATTGTCCATCCCCGCGTAGGCGGGGATCCATGGGTTGGACCGTCGACATCGTGGATCCCCTTCTTCAAGGGGATGGACAGAAACAAGTTACAATCCTGTCGTCCCAAAACCCCCACGTGACGGCTCGGACAATTCCGTCACTTCGTTCCATTCCGCTCGTTCAATTTTGACGAGCAAGGCCTGACCAACGCGTTCGCCGCGTTCGATGGTGACTGGCGCGTCAGAAAAATTCAGTACTTGCAGAAGCAATTCGTCATCCTGGCCGCAATAGTCTTGGTCGATGATGCCGAGCGGTACGAGTAGTCCGCGCTTTCGTGCCGTGCTGGATCGAGAATTCAAGAGGAGTGCAAAGCCTTCTGGAACAACCACAACGACATTGCTTGGCAGAAGAGCGACTGCTTTTGGTGCAACCGTCGTTGTCGTACGACAGATCAAATCAAAGGCGACCGCGCCAGGCGTTTCATATTTGGGCAATGGCAGTTCCGTGTCGATTCTGCGGATGGTGACGTGCATAGGAGGGGAGTATAGCAGAGATTTTTTGTCCGCGTTTGCTACTGCAGCGAGTTTTAAAAAAAATGACGCTCCGTTACGCGGGAGCGTCTTATTCGGCTGCGGTCGCACGGCGAATGCCTCTTGCTTTGAGGCAGCGCCCAGCCTGTCCCGTCTTCTTAAGTGCTCGGAGTCCACCGTAGATCACTTGCGCATCGTCCAGAGCATTGTTCTGAAACCCGATGTCAAGATAGACATGCTTGATCGGAGACATGAGAACTGGCTGCAAACCCAACGTTGACAGCAGATTCCAGGATTCTTCGTCGTCGATGGCTGGCGTTTCTCTGACCAGGTACGGGATCGCTTTCCATTCTTTGGAAAAAGTTCTGACTGGAATGAAATAGCTATCGTCGATCCATATTGAATACCATTGCTTCAGGTGGAGTCCATTGAGCACGCGTCGGTGATGCTGCACGAGCCCATTTCTTGTTGACCAAACAATACTCAACAACACGAACGGTATCTCCTTTCAACGACTTTTTATCAGATTGTCGGAAAAAGTCAACCTCTACTACCCAAACGTAAAGGCGTACGCTCCAACTCCTGCGTCAGGGAACTGGATGCGGATGGTGTGGGTCCCGTAGATACCTTGCGCGTCAATGAGGCTGTACAAACGATGGTTTGTAATGCGAACAAAAGTTTTTCCATCGTGGGCAGTGATGTCTTTACCACGAAAGTCGACTGGTACTGCTTTGCCATCCATAGTGACTTCCGCTTCGGTCGCTCCTGCTTCGTTGTCGCGACCCATGACGAGATTCACATTGCTGGCGGTGAAACGATAGGAGATTGCTGCGCTGCCACGTGTCTCCGCTTCTTCCTCGCCGACAGACCATTTTCCTTCGAGTGCAAGTTCGTTTTCTGCAAGCGTTTTCGGTGCCGTGTACGTCTGCTCACCGTCTTTCAAGACGCGTTCTGGGCTGGCAAAACCTGCGGAGCGGGCGTAGCCGATGTAGGTTTCTGGCGAGCGGACGGCATCAAGGTTCATGGTTGAGGATACACTGGTCTTTGCCATATCCACTGTGACGCCAGCCTCGGCCAAGAGTTTCTGAATATTTCCTTCAGTGACATCGTAATTCCCTTCGCCAAAATGGACATAACGCAGTCGGCCTTCGGCATCAAAAAGATATTCTGCAGGCCAGTAGCGGTTGTTGTAGGCGTTCCATGTCCCGTAGTCATTGTCTAATGCGACCGGATAGGCAATGTGTTGTTGCGTGATGGCGTTGCGAACGTTTGACTCAACTTTTTCAAATGCAAACTCCGGCGTGTGGACACCAACGAGGACAAATCCTTTATCGCGATATTTTTGGTCCCAAGAGGTGGTGTAGGGAAGTGTGCGGAGACAGTTGATGCAGGAATACGTCCAAAAATCGATGAGCGTTACTTTCCCGCGCAGTCCTTCTGGGGTGAGTGGTTGGCTATTGAGCCACGAGGCGATTCCAGAGAATGGCGGCATGGCGTTCGCAAGGATCGGTAGTGTGTCGCCATCATCTTCGTTCATTTTTCCAGGATTGGGAATTTGTCCGACAACAGGATTGCTTGCTGATCCCACAAAGCTATTCTGTGCAGGGAGTGTTGCGGTGTGGGTGCTGACGTACTGTGCCATTCCAACGAACGCGAGAGCGATAGCGGCGACGGCGATTCCGATTTGTGTGTGACGCTGCATATCTATAAGAGAAACGACGTTGGATAAAATTGGATGAGCCAGGTTTGGACGACACGATCGTAGCCAGTCAAAATGCCAATGGCTGTGAGGATGACGAGGACACCGAAGATTTTATTCAAGATCGGCTGGAACCGTCCGGTCGAACGCAAACGTTTTTGCAGGGCACTGCTGCCGTAGGCAATCCCGAGCATGGGGACCGCTGCGCCGACGGCGTAGGCGAAGAAAAGGAAGAAGGTCGTTGCAAAATCATGGCTGCGCGCCGCAAGCGTCAAGATCGTTCCGAGGATTGGCCCGGCACACGGCGACCAGATCAAACCGAGCGAAACGCCGACGAGGACGCCTGAAAGCGCATCGGTCTTTCGGGCGCTGTCGCCAGAAATATCCGTACCAAGTTTTGCCAGCACTGGCTGGAGACGGGCAATCAAACGGTCGTAGACGCTTTCAAAAAGAAGTGCGGCTCCGAAAAGGATAAGTAATACTGCCGCAAAAATCCGCAGCGTATTGTTTTCCACCCCAAAAAATGTGCCTACTGTTGCAAAAACCGCTCCAAGGATGCTGAAGCTTCCAATAAAGCCGGCGATGATTGCGACCGGCCGCCAGACGGACTTCCCATTACTGGTCCCGAGTAAAAAAGGGAGGATTGGAAGGATGCAGGGCGCAAGGATGGTTAGAAAACCGGCGGCGATGGCCAAAAAAAAGAGACTCATGGAATACGGGAGTAGGGTGAGTAGGGGTGTAGGAATCCATTGTACTCGACTTGTGGAAAAGACTCACATGGTCCCTTCCCACATCTTTATTCTCTATTCTCGTCAAAGTGGAGTATACTTTTTCCATACTCTTTGCTTGTTTTATGCCCACTGCACCACAACACGAACACAAAACAGAGGCCTGGGTCGTGACGGTGAACATGGGTTACGGTCATGGTCGCGCCGCGTATCCGCTACGTGATTTGACGGACGGTCATTATATTGTCGCCAATGAGTACGAAGGCATTCCAGAATCCGACAAAAAAATCTGGCATCGTTCGCGGGAGTTTTACGAAACCGTTTCGCGTATGGCCCAGGTTCCGATCGCGGGCCGTCCGGTCTTCTACCTTTTAGACAAATGGCAAGAGATTCCAGAGTTCTATCCGCGGCGCGATCTTTCCGAAGCTACATTTCAAGTCAAACAGATTTATAAGTTGTTTGAAAAAGGATTTCTTCGCGACCTCGTCGAACGATTTAAAAAAGAAAAACTACCAGTCATTTCTACGTTTAATCTGCCTGCACTCGCCGCAGAATATTTTGGTTTCAAGGGAGATATCTATTGCGTCCTTTGCGACACAGATATCGCCCGCATCTGGGCGCCATTCAGTCCGAAGAAAACACGCATCAAGTATTTCGCCCCAAATCGCCGGGTTGCAGAGCGTTTGAAACTCTATGGTGTTCCAGAAAAGAATATTTTTTTGACTGGTTTTCCGTTACCGAAAGAATTGGTCGGCGGACTCGATCACACCACACTGAAGGCAGACCTTGCTGCTCGTATTGCCAACCTCGATCCTGCAGGGACCTATACGCGGCCGTTCGGGGCCAGTTTGTCGCAATTACTAGGAGTATCTTCGCTGCCAAAAGCAACGCGTCCACTAACACTGACGTTTGCGGTAGGTGGGGCCGGGGCGCAACGCGAAATGGTGGGAAGTATTTTGCAGGCACTCAAAGAAAAATTGTTTGCGGGGAGCATGCAACTTGTCCTTGTTGCTGGCTCGCGCCCAGACGTCCTCGCACATTTTCGCCGTACCATTCATCGCCTTGGTATGGATACGTTGCCCGAATCGAGTCTGCGCATTCTGTATGCAGAAGATCGCAACGCCTATTTTGCACTGTTTAATAACGCACTGCATACGACCGATGTGTTGTGGACGAAGCCGAGTGAACTTTCCTTTTTTGCGAGTCTCGGTATTCCGATTATCATTGCGCCGACCATTGGTTCGCAAGAAGTCTTCAATGAAAATTGGTTGCGCAGTCTCGGTGCTGGTATTCCGCAGGGAGATCCAGCATATGTTGATCAATGGCTCACGGACTGGCTGAAGTCCGGTTGGCTTGCCCGCGCCGCTGTTGCGGGATTTGTTGGTGGTGTGAAGCGCGGCACCTATCGTATCGAAGAAATTATTGCGCACCGAGAACGCTTCCTTCCAGAACCAATCGAGCCGGTGTAGACGTCCGAGCCGACGATAAACAAGGAAGATCTCTCCACGCTGGTCGAAATGGATGAATTTTATAAACCCGGCGCTGTCGGAATCTAAAAAGTATTCCATCTCGTCTTCGAGACCCTGAGGGGTCCTCAGACCCTCGAACGGGAGCATAGTCGAGAGATCTTCTCTGTTTGTCGGAAGTCGATTCGTCGCAGTGGACAATTTTTTGCAAAATGATAAAGATGCATGGTTATGAACATCACCATTCAAAAAGGAGACATCACGACGTTTGCAACCGACATGCTGGTCCTTAGTGTTTTTGAAAATACCAAAACGCTGGGCGGAGCAGCAGGGATTGTCGATAAGACACTTGCTGGATTGCTCGCGAAAGAGATGAAAGTCGTTGGTTTTTCCGGCAAAGAAGGATCGCTTTTGATTTTTCATACGCACGGAAAAATTGCAGCGTCTCGCGTCTTGTTGATCGGTTTGGGAGAACAGACGCAGTGTTCGCTTGAAACGATTAGAAAAGTTTCGGCAATCGTCGAAAAGAAAGCCGAGGACTTGCACCAACGGCGCATTGCCTCTGTTTTGCTTGGCGTTGGGGTACAAGGCATCACTGCGAAAGACGCGGCGCGTGCCATGGCCGAAGGAGCACTGCTCGGCTCGTACCAATACGACAAATATCATGATGAAAAGGCGAAGAAGAAGGCAGAACATGGTCTTGAAGAATGGACTATTGTCGAAAAACTTGCAGCACAGATTCGTGGAGGGGAGCAAGGACTCGCCGAAGGGATTCTTGGTGCACGTGGCACCGTCCTTGCACGTGACCTTGTGAATGAACCTGCTTCTGTTGCGACACCGTGGCATCTTGTGGAGCATGCAAAACGGATTGCGGGCGAGCAAAAAAATGTCTCCGTAGAAATTTTTGATCGAGAAGAAGCGCAGAAGCGTGGTATGGAAGCCTTTCTTGCCGTTGCTGCTGGTGCGACCGAAGAACCATACTTCATCCATCTCACATACAAACCAAAGGGCGCAAAACGCCGCGTTGCCCTTGTGGGAAAGGGGATCACCTTTGACTCCGGTGGCTTGCAGATTAAGCCCGACAACCACATGGCAACAATGAAGTGTGACATGGCCGGCGCGGCTGCAGTGCTCGGAGTTTTTTCTGTCATCAGCGAAGTCGCGCCGAACGTTGAAGTTCACGGAATCATTGCTGCAACAGAAAACATGCCAGGGAAATCCGCCTACAAACCTGGCGATGTCGTTCGTGCGATGAATGGGAAAACGATTGAGATCGGTCACACCGACGCCGAAGGCCGCGTGACGTTAGCAGACGCACTGTCCTTCGCTGTCACAAAGAAACCGGACGTTATTATTGACTTGGCGACGTTGACTGGTGCTTGTGTTGCTGCACTTGGTGAAGACATTGCCGGCATCATGTGTAACAATCCAAAACTCTGCACACGTCTTCTTGCTGCAGCTAGTGAAAGCGGTGAGCGACTTTGGGAACTGCCGCTTGCGCCAGAATATGCGTCGCTGGTGAAAAGCGACATTGCAGATTTGAAGAACATTTCTTCGTCACGTTACGGCGGAGCAATTACTGCAGGACTCTTCTTGCAAAACTTTGTTGACGCGACAATCCCTTGGGCGCATATGGATATCGCAGGACCAGCGTTTGCCGAACGGGAAAGCATTCCGTACATTCAGCGCGGTGGAACAGGGTATGCCGTGCGGATGTTGTTGCAGTATTTGAAGAGTATTTAAGAATACATTGAAGTCAAAAAAACACCCCGCGTTCTGCGGGGTGTTTTGATCGTCCGACTACATCTTCATTTGTGGCGTCTCTTTTTCTTCCGGATTCATCTTGCAGCAGCTGCTGCCACCGCCCTGTTTCTCATTGCAGCAGGAGGATTGCATGACCGCGTATTTTCCTGCTCCCAACAAACCAATGGATACAACCATGGCGAGCAAGGCGAGGTCTGGGTCTGCTGCTGGGAAGTTGAATTTCTTCACACTGAACTATGCCTTGCCGAGCGTTTCTTGGCCAGGTTCCCATTCCATTGGGCAGAGGTCGCCACTTTGCAACGCCTTCACGACGCGCAAAACTTCTTTGACGGAGCGTCCGACCGAACCAGAGGAAACGAGTGCGTAACGAACGATCTGCTCTGGATCAATGATGAAGAGGCCGCGTTCTGCCAATCCATCCTGTTCGTTATAGACATCGTAATCACGCGAGAGGCGATGCGTGGTGTCGGCAATCACCGGATACTGGACCATAGGAAGATCGCGCTCAAACCATGCTTTGTGCGACCATTCCGAATCCGTCGAGGAAGAGACGATCTCAGTATTCATCGCTTGAAATTCCGTTTCGTGTGTCGCAAAGCCTTTCAGTTCTGTAGGACAGATAAACGTGAAGTCGCGTGGGTAGAAGAAGAGTACGACCCACTTGCCTTTGTAGTCAGACAGACTGAGATCGTGGAATTCACCTTTGTGGTAGGCCTTGAGATGCGAGAATGCTGGTGCTGCGGTTCCGATGTGGATCATATGAGTATTTTTAAGAAGATTATTGAGAAAATGTACCCATCCCCTTGAAGAAGGGGATCCCGAAGCTTCGTTCGGGACCAAGTCCACGATGTCGGTCGTCGGCTCGTGGGTCCCCGCCTACGCGAGGATGGGAAAATCGTAGTGAGAATTTTTCTTACCGTTTCGCTTTTTCGTAAAGCTCGTTCGCCTTCTTCCAATCAAAGTTCTTCCAGAAATCTTGAATGTACGTTTTTCTGTCCGAACCATAATCGATGAAGTAGGCGTGTTCGTACACATCGAGGACGATGATTGGCATTGCGCCCCAAATACCACCCTGGTTGTGGGCGTCTGCGCTGAAGACGCGGAGCTTTGCATCTTTCGTATCGAACGCAAGGACGACCCATCCGCGCGCAGCCATGCCACAAGCATTGAAGAACGCGAAGAAGTTTTCGAGCGAGCCATAACGCTTCGTCAACGCTTCAACTAACGCCCCAGACGGAACGCCATCACCGCCGAGGACATCGAAGTACCACTCGTGGAGATAGACGCCGTTTGTTGCAAAACTTTCTCCGTCCATCAAGCTGCGCAGTTCAGAGTAGCTTTGGTTTGCGCTCGAAAGGTCTCCTTCGCCGTGCGCCAGTTTTTCGAGTTTGTCGCTGATCTCGTTTCGTTTTGCGACGTAGCCTGCGTACAGTTTATCGTGATGAATCGCCAAGGTTTTTGCTGAAATTCCTTGAAGATCCTTCGCAAACGGCAGTGGTTTTGCTTCGTATGCCATAGGAAGAAGTGTTATGCTGTTTCGAGAAAATAGTATAGCGCACTGACGCAAAACACGAAACGCATAATGCGAAACCTATCCGAATCGGCGTTTCGAGTTACGAGTTTCGCGTTTTGTAGCAGCAGACCTTATCCACAGCGACAGTCGCATGGGCGAGTGCTACACTTTGTAGTATCAAATAATTCTTTGTTGTTGTATCCGTATGATGGACGGGAATCAGAAAAGTTGGCTCGACGCAACGCCGTCGAAAACAGCTTTCGCGTTTGGGCTTGTGCTCGGCGTCGGCATTTCGTCGCTCGCTGCATTTATTATTTTGCTCAGTTGGTTTGTCCCAGGTAAGGCCGGTGGAATAGTTGCTGCGGGGGGAACGCCGCCAGCAGTGGTACAACCAGGGGCAAATCAAGGAGATACTGCACCGCCAGCAAAAGTTGAGATGAAAATTACCGCAGCGGATCACGTTCTTGGTGGAAAAAATGCCAAAGTGACTGTGGTCGAATATTCCGATTTCCAGTGCCCATTCTGCAGCCGCTTCGAACCAAGCGTGCAGAAGTTGTTGGCCGAATATAAGGATAAGATTCAGTTTACCTACCGCCATTTCCCACTTGATGCCATTCACCCGAATGCACGGCCAGCGGCCATCGCGTCTGAGTGTGCAGCAGAACAGGGAAAGTTCTACGAATTTAGCAAGGCCATGTTCGACAAGCAAGAACAGCTTGGCGATGCCTTCTACCAACAGACCGCGAAAGACATCAAGTTGGACGTGGGAAAGTTCAACGACTGCTTGAAATCTGATCGCCCGTCGAAAAAGGTGGACGCAGATTACCAGAGCGGTCTTGCCGCAGGTGTGCAAGGAACGCCGACCACCTTCATCAATGGCAGTCCGGTTTCTGGAGCACAGCCATACGAATTGTTAAAGAGCGCGGTTGATGCGGCACTCAAGGGCTAATAACCTTTTGTGATGCGTGCATTTGCACGAACACATCCGATTGCCATCCTGAGCGCGGTTACCCTTTTGGTGACCGCGCTCTTGATCGTTGTAAGCTTTGTTGGCGGAAGTGGGAGTTCGTTGGTTCGTGTCAGCATTCCAGCAGCCTTCCTGGGTGGAGTGCTTAGTATCCTCTCACCCTGTTCTGTCGCGCTTCTTCCTGCCTTTTTTGCTTTTAGTTTTCGCGAACGTGCCCAACTGGTCCGCATGACGTTGATCTTCTGGCTCGGTCTCGCCACCTCGTTTGTACCTCTTGGTTTTAGCAGCACTATTATTGCCCACGCTTTCGCGCAGAACCGAGAACTCTTTTTCTTGATTATCGGAGTTGTTTTTCTTGGACTTGGTTTGTGGACACTGCTGTCGCCGCTTTTTATGACGGGAGGTAGTAGCGGCCCGCGTGCATACGGGAAAAGTCCATGGGGAATTTATCTGACCGGCGTCGTCTTTTCTTTTTCTACAGGGACGTGTGCAGCACCGGTTATTGGTGGAATCTTTACACTATCCGCGGCATCAGGAACGGCAGCCTACGCGTTTTTACTACTCTTCCTCTATTCTCTTGGTCTCGTCGCCCCCTTATTTTTTCTTGCCTATTTCTTCGACCGTTTTTCTGTGATGCAACATCCGCTGATTCGTGGCAAACTATGGACTGTCCATATTTTTGGAAAAACAATCCCGATCCATTCAACAGAGCTTGCCACCAGCATCCTCTTTTTCTTCCTAGCTGCCCTGTTTTTCTTTTTCCACGGCACCTACGGATTTGGATACTTTTTCACGAAAGTCGGGATCACAGAGCTGTACTTCAGACTGAATGAAATGTTGGTGACATACTAGAAATTTTTTTGTCATTGCGAGGAACCCGCGACGTGGCAATCCACGATTTGGCCACGATCGTTCGCAACTGGATTGCCGCGGTCGCCAGACGCTCCCTCGCAATGACAATAAAAAATTGGACATAATTGCTATGGGAACACTCTTTGTCGTAGGAACACCGATTGGAAATTTGGGAGATCTGACTGCACGCGGTGCGGAATTGCTTCGAACTGCGCAGGCTGTGATTGCCGAAGACACTCGCGTGACAAAAAAACTCCTGATGCATGTTGGGAGTAAGGCACC
>CALRHY010000012.1 GCA_943359495.1 Candidatus Uhrbacteria bacterium RIFOXYB12_FULL_58_10 | reverse complement strand
AGCGACTTGCCGCGCTGTACGTAACTGATCAAGGCATCGGCAATACGAATCTCCCCACCCTTCCCCGCCTTCTGCTTTTTTAGGATCTGCAGGACTTCTGGGGTCAGGATGTATTGGCCCATGACTGCCATGTTTGAAGGAGCTTCCTCGGGTGACGGCTTTTCAACGAAGCGTTTGATTTCGTACGTGCGATTACCAACGCTCGTCCCATCGATCACGCCATAGCCGGAAATGTCTTTTTTCGGGATTCGCGTCACACCTACCACCGGATCGCCATACCGTTCATAGGCGTGGATGAGCTGTTGTAAGCTCGGCACTTTTGCATCCGTCACCGCATCGCCAAAGAGCACAGCGACCGGCTCGTTTTCATCAATAAAAGGAAGCGCAGAAAGCAGGGCGTGGCCGTCACCAAGCGGTTTGGCCTGGCGGACAAAGGCGAATTTTGCCAGCTTGCCGATTTGCGAAATCATTTCCAGTTCTTTTGTTTTCTTTTTTTGCTGCAAGCGGTATTCGAGTTCAAAGTTTCGGTCGAAGTGGTCTTCAATGGCGCGTTTGCCAAGCGAGGTGACGAAAATAATTTCTTCAATCCCTGAGGCGACCGCTTCTTCGACGACATATTGGATGACTGGTTTGTCGACCAATGTGATCATCTCTTTTGGCTGTGCTTTTGTTGCCGGAAGAAACCGCGTCCCAAGCCCGGCGACTGGGATGATTGCTTTGCGAATAGGGGAGGACATACGGTCGACGAGAGTAGGGGAGTAAGAAAGGGAAAATCTGGACGCGTGTTCGGAAGCAAAAAATGCGTCCATCGCCGCTTCAATACGCCTTAAAGTATAGCAAAGCGTGGAGAAGAGGAGAATGGACGCAAAAAAGCGTTCCTATCCTTTTTTCTCGCCACCGAACCGCATTTCTTTTGAGACAAATGTTCCATCGTTTGATAGGAGATAGCAACAGGCCTCCGCGGTCTGCAATTCAACATCCGCAATCGCTTCATCAGAAATATTCTCAATGTGCTTCATGAGCGCGCGGAGCGAATTTCCGTGGGCGACGATCAGGACATTTTTTTCTTCTTGCAGCGAAGGGACAATGAAATCGTTGTAGTAGAGAACGACACGTTGGTGGACGTCTTTTAACGTTTCTCCTTCTGGAATTGGGTGATCCCAGCCGCGTCGGATTTTTGTAAACAGTTCCTCGCCCACTTCTTCTTTCACTTGCCACTTATTTTTCCCTGTATGGATCCCGTAATGCCGTTCGTTTAACGCGGCGTTGGTCTTGATGGGGAGGTCAGCAAGGCCAAGTGTTGTTTGTATTTCGCTCAAGGTTTGTTGCGCGCGTTTTAAAGCAGAGACATGTGCTTCGTGTATAAAAAATTCTTGCAGTACCGCAGCGGCCGCTCGTGCCTCCGCTCTTCCTTCCTCGGCGAGGTCAACATCGACACGGCCGGTCCAAAGGCCAAGTTTGTTCCATTCCGATTTCCCATGACGAACAAGAAGAAGATGTGGCATACCAATTCGCTTTTTATTCCGCCTACTGCGGAGAGGGAGGGATTCGAACCCTCGATGCCTTTGCAGGCATAACGGTTTTCGAGACCGTCCGATTCAACCACTCTCGCACCTCTCCGCACTAGGCAGAAACGCTGAAAAAAGCGCGGCTACGATACCATGTGGTGTGGTTGGTGTCTATTGCTTATTGCCGCGGGAATCAGGAGGAGAAACCAGGTCAGGAGCGCGAGGTCGTTTTTGAAATAGGGAACGTCGACGAGTCCGTGGATGAGGAGTGTGAGTAAGGCAAGTGCTGCAGCGAGGTGGTACGGGGAGGTGTCATCTCGTTTGCGCGGCGCGAGGAGACGTATGAAAACAACAAGGATCCATATCCAGACAGCGAGGCCGAGTACCCCGAGCTCCGTCCAAATATTTAGTAGGAGTGTGTGCGGGTACTGGAAAATTTCCACTTTGGGATCTTTGTGGAATGGTGCGACTGCGGTTTTGTATCCAGAAAGCCCAGCGCCAAACAGTGGCTGAGTTTTGATCATCTCTATCGTTTCTTTCCACATCACCCGCCGGACCGTACCGGACCAATCCTGAAAGGTCAGCGTCTCAACGACTTTCGTGCGGATAGGAGCAATCGCTGCCATGGCAAGAAGAACTATGCAGACAGCGGCAATGGTTGCTTGTCGAATGCGGCGTGTCGACAATACGCCAAGTAGGGCAATCGCAAACGCTGCTGCGCCGATCGCGCCATCTGTTTTGGATGCAAGGATTGCCACAAACCCGGCGCATGTAGCAGAAGCAAACAACCAACGGTCACGCGTTTGCTGCGTATGACGAGCGGCGAGCGTTGCAAAAAAAGCGATGAGCGGTCCGACAAAAAGTCCGAGCGCATTGGGGAATGGATAGATGCTGGTTGCGCGTCGTTCAAGTGTCCATGGTTCGACGATTGCGAACACACCAATTTTTTGGAAGACAGCAACGATGGCAAGACAGATGATTTCTCCTGCCAAAAGACGGAACGTCCATGCACGCGCCGTCGTGTTTTTCAAAGTTGCGACGAAGACTGGTAACAGAAGAATCGGTTCCAGGAAATATGCTCGCCAGACGCCAATCGCTGCCCGCGTATCTGTTGCAACGAAGACCGCGATTGTGGCGACAGCAAGCAGTGCAAGCGAGGGCCAGAAGAACGGATTTTTTTGGATATCGCGCAGCGCGTCGTTGTTTGCATGGCGACGCATCAACAGTCCAGCGTAATAGCCACAGGCCGAACCAAGAAGGACCGCCTCAAGAAATGTTGTGGGAAATCCAAAAACAGATGTGCGGAAAAGATACGCAGGAAGTGCTGCGATGACGGGTAGGGCAGCGTATGTCGGTTTTTTCCACGAAACGTATATCGTGAGAAAAAAAAGGAGGAAGCAGAGGAAAGACATGTGTTTGTTCAATGTCATCCCCTTGAAGAAGGGGATCCACGATGTCGGAACCGACACGCTGGATTCACCCGAAGGGTCCCCTTTGGGGCCGCCTCCGCGGGAATGACAATAAAAGTTTTTATGACGTTGAGGAATTTTTTAGTGACAGCAATTCTCGGAGCGTCTGCGGACGAACGGCTCCGGTGGCAAATGCGGCCGCACTATATACCAAGACGCCGAGGAGCAAACGGAGAGCCAGTGGCACTGTCGGAACAGCAAAAAGTACGAGTGCCATAATGCAGGAGGCAATCACTGCACGAACAGGAATATTCCATGATGGATGGGCGTGAGAAGAACGATACGCGATGGTGATTGCTGCACCTGCTGCAAAGATTTCGGAGAAGACAGTGATGCTTCCTGCTGCCCACATCCCGAAGCGGGGGATGAGAAGAACGTAGAGTGCAAGCGAAAGAATTGCATCAATGGCAAGCGGAAGGAGCATGCGACGCTGCGCTTGCACGGCGACGATGGTGTGCGTGAATGCTGCGCCGACAAAAATTGCCGCAACGCCAAAGATCAGTAGTTGTAAAACATGGCCCGAGGTACGGAATGGTTCCCCGGCAACAAGCGCCAGCAGGTCTGGGCCGAGTACGAGCGCTCCGGCTGCGAGCGGCGCAGCTCCAAGGACGAGTGCGTTGAGGGCGTTCGTGAGTGTGCGAGTAAAGCGTTCGCTGTCGTTGTAGGACCAGGCGGTTGCCAGAAAAGGAAGGACAATTCCCATGAAAAGCATGGGGAGGACAGTGAGCACATCTATGACGCGGTATGCCATTCCATAGATGCCGACCTCTGTTTGCGAATGTGTCCAAGAAAGAATGACCGTGTCTGCACGGAGGTAGATCAAGTTGAGTGCGATCGACGCGCCAACCGGCCAGGCACGGGTAAGAATGATTCGCCACACGGCAAAATTTGCGGCGGGGCGAAATGGCGCGATGCCCTTTAATAAAAATGCGGCAATAATTGCGTGAAGGACATTAGAAAAAATAACTGCAAGTAAAATGCCAACCAACGCGAGTTTGAGACTGACTGCAATCCAGATTCCAAGAACGAGCAAGACGCGCCCAGAGATTTCGGCGATCGCCGGTCGGTCCATGCGGACGTGGCGCTGGAAAAAGGCGGTCTGTATTTGGTTGACGGAAATGCCAAAAAACGAAAGCGTCATTAAAACGATCCCGTATTTGATTTCTAGGCTGTAGGGGGTGAAGGGAACAATTGCGATTGCGGCGAGCAGACCTCCAAGGGTAAGTGCAATACGAAGTCCAAGTGCGTTCCGCGCAAGCTGTTCTTCGTTCGCGTCTTTTTCTGAAAGCATGGCAACGATCGTGGTTGAGACACCGAAGTCTGCAAGGATCGCGAAGACACTCAGATAGGCGGTAATGGATGTATACGCACCAAAGCCAGCCGTACCAAGACTGCGCCCGATAAGGCTGACTGCCACAAGACCAAGCGCAGTACCAATGGCCCTGCTCATGATTTGGAGCAATGTGTGGCGAAAGACGCGTTGTGCGGAGGAAGGCATGAAGAAATAGGGAATGGTGTCTATCGAATCAAGGATACAGGTTTCAAAGCATGAGATACAGGGTCGTACAAAGAAAAAACCGCGGCGCGATCATGGAGCGGTTCCACTATCGTGCCGCGGCAAGCGAGCTAGCGCCACGCTTCCCAGGTGCCGATGACGTTGAGTGCCATCTCGTCCCAGCGGAGGCCAGAAACGTATTCCCGGTTGGCCAAGACACCTTGGAAGATTTGATTCTCGGCAGACCAAGAGACGTTGGCGCCGTTCACCGATCCCTGTTCGAACCAGGGTGCAATGGTCAGCACACGTCCATCCTGGAAGATGGTGAGTGGGAGCGGTGTTGGATCTGCATCCGTCGCCATCCACCACATTCCTTCGAGGCTTATTATGCCGGAGACGGCGATCGGTTCCGAGCAGACCAACGGTGCACAGGCAACATCTGCTGGAAGGCACTCGTTTGTGGTGCAGGCATGAAAGAGTGTCTGGGGTTCGTAGACTCCATCACCGTCGAATAGATCCGCACTTCCCAATCCCCATGCGACTTCGTGATCATTAATCCAACCAGGGGCGTTGACGGTAGCCCAATCAGGATCGTCGCTGAACCAGGCGACCACCGCGGAGGTTTCTTCCATGTTGCCATCTCCGTCTTCCCAATACGGGGTAACGTGCATGGCTGCGCGACAACCGATGTTTGGAGTCTCGCGTGGAATCTCGATTTGTGGCGGCTCCATGTCACACGTCCAGAGGAGAAAGCCGCTCACGAAGATGTGCGGCAGTTCGTCGGTCTGTGTAGGTTCGCTTCCGCCAAAGCCACCAACGCCAACGGTGTCTGTGGCGCTGTTGTCGCCACCTGCGTTTTGGTTGTACGGATTCCCGCCGCTGCCTTGGTCGCCGAACGGCTCCGCCGGCAGCGGCATGTGCGCTCCGGGATCCCAGGTTTTTCCCGGAACCCCCTTCCAGTCGTTGCGGCAGCCAGCCATGTTGGCGATCAGCACCGCGGCGAGGACGAAGAGAAAAGAACAAAAAGAACGAGATGGATGTTTCACGACAGGCCTCTACTTTGTTGGTTTCTGCCACGACCGAACAAGGGCTCGACCGTGGCAGAAGTTGCAGAACGTTTGTTATCCATGATTGCCCATAGAAAAGGGGCAGCACCACCTCCTTTCATACACACTCGTAAGAATTAATTGATCAGCGGCTTTCGAATGCGTGTGAGAAGCGCAAGCGCACGCCGTCGCAACGCGGCAGTAGCACCCCAACCGCTGGACATAAGGACCCCGCCGACAGCACCGGTGACACCTGCGCTTGCGGGAGAGAGAGGGGCTACTTCTTTTTTCTTTTCTACCGGCGGCGGTGCGGAAAGGATCACAACGTCTTTTTGATCGCGGGCAACAATCTCCATGCCGCCTGAGGCAGCCGGACGGACAATGCCCGTGGCAGTCACTTCTGCCTCTGTCAGTGTTCCGGCGCGCGAGGGAAAACCTTTTGGAAGTACAACCGAGATTTCGCCCTGGTTCCCAATTGTGAGACGTGAGGCTTTATGTTCGAGCACGGTCCCTTGTACGTGAATGAGGCTGTAGGGAATAAGAGGTTCCGTGTCCTCTAGATCGGCAACAGTTGTTGGTCCGGGAGGGCTGCCGTGGGCGACAGTGATCGCAGTTGCTGAGAAAAACGTTTTTCCGGACCGTTGTTTTTCTCTTCCTATGGCCATAAGAACGTCGCCACGATGAAGGTCGACATGTTGTTTTGGGACTTCAAGCAGGAGAAAACCGTTCGCTGTATGGAGGGCAACCATGCGGACGCCGAGGATACCTGGTTCAACCAACAACGTCCCTTGCCTTTGTTCGATGTGTGAAACTGCTTTTTTTACAGTCTTTTTTTTCACAGCTTTTTTTGTGGTTGTCGCACCGAGGACGCGTGGGGTGCCAGTCGGAGAGCCATCGTCTGACTCTGTCGCAGCGAGCGCAGTCTCAAGATCATTTTTCGCCACGGCGACGGAACGTTCTGCAGACGCAGAAATGCCCGCCTCATCAAAGACTGTCAGTTTCACTCGATGACGTCCGGCTGCGGGAAAGGAATGTGCGGTTGAGGTTGTAGTGCTGGTCGTGCCGTCACCCATATCCCAGAGAATGCTACGAAGTGGGCCGTCTTCGTCCCAGGCATCTCCTGCATCAAAGAGAAAAGGTTCGCCGGGTGTTTCAGGGTCCGTGACTTGGATGACAGGGTGGGGAGGATGGTTTGGTTTCACGATCGTGTTGGGGAGATCTGGGGTCGGTGTTGTCGTCCATGCCCAGATGTCATCTTTGCGAACAAACGCGATTCCGGAATCTGCGCCAAGATAGTGGAGTGTGTCGGCCACTCGTCCGTCCGGTCCAAAAAGGGTGAGGTCCGCGCCGGCGTTCGGAAGTGCAAGATGTGTTTCTGATCGGAAGAACACACGAACACTTGCTGCGGCGATCTCTTTTGTTGGTACTGATTGTGGTTTGCGGTTGCCGATTGCGATGTGCCAGCCTGCAGTAGATACGGTGCTACTGCTTCGGTTTTCGATTTCAATAAATTCTGCAGCGCCGTCGGGTCCGGCGGGATCTGGGAGGATTTCTGAGAAGAAAAGTGCCAGTGCTTCGTTTCGCGTTGCGGTAATGATGTTTTGTGCTTTCAGCGTTGGTGTTGCCGTTTCAGTAAAATCCACGCCAGGATTCCCGCTTGAGAAGGCATCAAACAAACGAGCAATACTTGTGCCAGTCTGTGTTGTTGGAGGAGCATTATTTTCTGTTGTTGCATCCGCCGAACCCCACATCACTTCTTCGCTGGTGTAGCCTTCTGGATCAACAAGTAATGCGATGCCTCGTATTCCTTCCACAGCAGACTGTAGATGGTCGATGACAACATGACTGCTTGCTGCGAGCGTTCCGGTGAGAGAAATAGGCGCGTCGGTGTTCACGATCAACTTCCATCCATCAAGTGAGAGTGTATGGTTTTCCGGGTTCGCTAGTTCGATCCATGCCGTTTGCGCGTCTCCGGGAAAAATTTCGTTCACCAGTATTCTGCCAACCGCGTATGTTCGCGTTTGTGTTTGCACTCCGCTTTTCGTCGCTGAGGGTGTTGTGGCTATGGGTGCAGTGATGTTGTTGTCGGCGTCTGCTGTCGGTGTTGTGGTGATCGTCCAGACGCCACTCGGAATGGACGTACGGGCAATACTTTCTTCTGTATCAGGAGCGGGAAGTGCGGATGTTCCATACACGACGCTATCGACCGTCACGCCACCGCAGAGAAGGGATACGGTATCTCCACTATTATTGAGTTTTGCACTACTCAGTGTGGCAACCGCATACGTCTGTGCTGGGATATCTGTCGTAAAAGTGGCGATGGTACTTTTCGCATCGGTTAGCGCGCAGTTGCCCGCAAGTACTGTTCCGTCTCCTGCATTCCATACTTCAATCCACTCCTCTCCGCCACTTGCAGGAGCGGGAAAAATTTCAGAGAGAACTAGTTGTGGCGTTCCTGTTGCTAGCGATGGTGTTGGCGGCACGATGGATATGGGTAGAATAAGCGGACAGCTGTTTGCAATTCCCGGGGTCGCTGTCGTTTCTTCACACCATGTTGCTGTTGTCGCATCACTAAAGACATCTGTCCTTTCTATAGGGACGCCGTTCGTATCCGGATAGGTGATGTCTTCGACGAGTGTCCCCGACGCATCGCGCAATCCTATTTGTTCGCCAGTATCAGCAAGTGAACTCCAAGATGAATCAAAGACCGCTAATGTGCTCGTTGGATGGTCGAGGAGAAATGTTGCAGCGTCTTCTGCGATGATTGCTGTTGAGGATGCCGCGAGGACACTTGGTCCTTGGAATGCCTTTAGAGTGTGATTCGTGTTTGCTTCCCAGAATTTCCACTTTGTCAGATCGGTTGAAACCGCTGAAATATTTTGCACCTCAATCCATTCATGTGTTGCACTACCGACGGGGGAAATCTCCGTGATGACTACCGGCGACGTTGCTGCGGTGACGGAGGGAAGAAGCAGAATGGCAACAGAAAACGAAAACAAAAAAGAGGAGCGCATACAAATGAAAGAAAGTGCGCGCCCCTCTCTGGCGCTGTTGTTATGTCTCCACGATAGCGCATGCCGCCGCTATGCGCGTCGCAGAATTTTGTCAAGGGTGTCTTGGTGAGAAAAGGTGCAATGTCGGACGTTGCCTGTTTGCGTAACGGAATTGTGAAGGATGGCAGTCCTCAATTTTTGAGAACATTAGGAGTATCTGCTTGTTTGAAAAATGTCAGGCTGGTGAGATAAAAAAACCTCGGATAGCGGCCGTCTTGTGACAGCGGCTCCGAGGTGATGCCATTCCGAACGCCAGGATGTGCCACTTCACGTCCGGAAAGTCTGGTTCGTGTGGTTTTTTTGGCTACTTCGTGGAGAAAAACAAGATGCGCCCACCACTCACATCTATCACGACCTTCAGCGTCAGAACGGCCCCAAGATCTACGGGATAGCGCGGACCAGAGCCGACCGTCGTGAGAGGTATCCCGATGCGGAATGCGGCGGACGCAAAGCCGATCGACATAAACGGTGCCAGATGCAGCCCAAGCGTTGTTGCATACGTGGCGTTTTTCTGCTCGGCAAAGAGGCAGAACTCACTTCCGAAGGTCCAGTAGTTTACTTGCGGTCCGATCTGCGCTCGAACGTGATCGAGCCCGACACTCTGTACCTGTGCGACCCCGCCAACACCAAGTCCATCCATCTTGCTGCTGAAGTATTTCACCAAGCTGACTTCGCCACCAAAGCCGCCGTACATGGGCGGAGCGCCGACATGCGTTGTGGCACTACCCAGAAGACCAGCTGCAAGGATTGGTTCGGCTTGTGTGTGGTGCGTCCAGAGCAGAAGGCTCACGAACACCGTCACCCAGCATCGCTTGTAAAAAATCGACACAGCGACGAACTCCTTCGACCCGTTATGGGGATCGATCCAGCTCCCTGACGTGGTGTTTCAAGAGCTTTTGCATGGTGTCAGTCAGACATGAAAGTGTCAAGAATGCTTGGTGAGAATAGAGAATGCAGCATGTCATTATTTTCTATTCCAAGCCAAAGGATTGTCCTCATTCCTTTCCTCCCGTAGGATATGGGGGCGATTGCACACACCATGGGCAGGTGGCGAAATTGGCAGACGCACTAGCCTTAGGAGCTAGCGGGAGCAATCCCTTGAGGGTTCAAGTCCCTCCCTGCCCACCAAAGAAAACACTCCTCTCATTGAGGAGTGTTTTTGTGCTGTGGAAAAGATGTGCGTTGCATGCGTGCAAGAATTTTTTGTAGCGGTATACTGTCTATCGGTATGAAAATCCTACAAACGGTCTGCCTACTCTTTCCACACAGCTATTCAACACGAGCCCTATAATGGGGCTCGTTTTTTTATCATCGTATGGACCACGTCTATATCGGCGAGCCGAACGTGCCGGGGTTTAGTCGGGTGGGGAATCTCCTGCGCACCTTTTTTTTGGAACGCGGATTTCTTGAGGTGCATACGCAGGATCGTTTGAGTATTCTTGCGGCGTGTGAAGATCCAACGACTGTTGCGACCTTCCAGTACATGGGGCAGTGTTGGCCGTTACCGCAGACGGGCCAAATGTGGCTTGAGTATGAGTTGTTGACACGTCCGGATGCTCCGGGCGTTTTTTGTATGAGTACCAGTTATCGCCAAGAGTCTAATCCTATTCCGGGAAGGCACTGCTTGATTTTTCCCATGTGTGAATTTGAATCACGAGGTACGATTGACGATCTCCGTGCATTAGAAGGTGAGTTGTTGGAGTATTTAGGATACGGTGCGCGCGAGAAATTTCCACGCGTCCCGTACACAGAGCTCATGCAGAAGTATGCGGTCGACGATATCAGTCGCGTTGAAGAAAAGCGCATGTCTGAAGAGTATGGGCGCGCTGCGTACCTTGAATACTTTCCAGAGCACACCTCTCCCTTTTGGAATATGAAGCGCACAGCGGATGGTCGTGCCTGTAAAATAGATGTCATTATTGATGGCATGGAAACCATAGGGAGCGCGGAACGGAGCAGTGATCCTGAAGCAATGCGCGATTCCTTTTATCGCATCAGTGGTGGGAAGTATGCCGAACTTCTTTTTTCACTCTTTGGACGCGATCGGGTGGAACGTGAGTTGGAGGCGTTTCTTGCACTACCCTTCTTCCCTAGATTTGGTGGTGGGATTGGGATGACACGACTTATCTCTTCCTTGGAGCGCGTGGTTGCCTAGCGTCAGACAAAGAAAAACACTCCTCTTTTCGAGGAGTGTTTTTCTTTGGAGCGGGTAGGGGGAGTTGAACCCCCATCTCCACCTTGGCAAGGTGGCATAATAGCCGCTATACGATACCCGCGCAGCTTTTGTGCGAGGAGTGTAGCAGAGGTGGTGTTTTGCTTCAAGAGGGTTGACAAAAAGCCCTTTTTTGGCTATGGTGTTGCGTTCCTGGCCATGGCGGTCGGGACAAGGAGTTGCTCGTGAAACATCTCGTCTTTGATGTGCGGTTTCGCATTGAGGACGTGCTCGAGTACGTCCGCCTATGCGAGGGAGACCCTTCGCTCAGTATCGATAGTGCCTGCGTTCACTTCGTTTACGTCCGCGAGCCGAACCATTCCTCCTGGAATATGGTGCCGCGGTTCACCGACGGAACCCTGCTTCCTGGAGTCGTCGTGGTCGATGGACGAACGAGGCGCTGGGATTGTTTGCAGCGCCGCACGGCGTCTGCTGCCACCTCGCCGCATCTGTCGGAGTATCTGTATGGACGCCTCCTTTCTTGTACGAATGATACGGAACGGCGCGCTGTCCTTCGCGAAGCTGTCGCTCTCGCAAAGATTGCTTGCGCGCGCAATGCCACAAATCCTGGTTGCGATGCTTGGGCCATTTATCAACTGCTCTTTGACCTTTACGGTCAGACAGAGCGGTACGAAGAGGCCAAGCGAATCTGCGCAAACGCCTTGTTCGGAGAGAAGTTTTCTTCGCAAAGCGAGGCCAGGGCGCGCGAAGATCTTCAGTTGGCACGTAAGGAAAATGTTCTTTTTCTCGGCGTTGGGCGTGATGCGGATGGGTCTATCCTAGTTCAGCCCCACCAGTGCTCGGTGCTGTGGGTATACAGCGAATCGCCATTGTGTGTTCGCTTGGCACGCAAAGAGCTCGGGGCTGACGTGGTCATCCAGTTCAGTGTCCGCGCACGCCGCGTGCTCATCGTCGCTCGTGACGTGATTGGTCCGCGAGATGCAAATGGTCAACGCTGCGGTTCACTCCTTGCTATCACCACGACCTTGCGTTTATTGGACGCGCGGTTCTGGATAGGGGGTATGCCTCAGGTGACAGGTGCGCTCTGTGACTCAGGCGATGCTTATGCAGCGGGAGCATACCCAGTGTTTTCCCTCTCACCGAGTGGTGATGTCTGTAAAAACTGGAACGCAGACGTCCGTCGGGAGAGCGGGCTCACGACCGCACAGATGGAACACGCAATTCGGTTGGTCATGGATGCGCGGACGTCGATTGCACTTCGGGCCGCTGTCCAAAACGGGAAAATTTCGGCGGAAGCGCTGGCAGCAGCCTGCGTACCGCCAAACGGAGGTCTTTGAGGGAGCCATGCGGTAAACCCTCTTTTTGTTTGTAAAACTTGACAATTCTCTGTTTTTCTGTTATGGTACCAGGTCTTTTTTAGTGGATTTCCCTCTAAAAAAGCGTTCTTTTCCATATGGCGAGCCCGGAAGGGCACGCCGAAGAAGTGGCAATACCGTGTTTTGCTGTTTCTTTGGCGTTGCTCTTCATAGGGGCAGCAGAAAGATTCTAGATTCGGGGCATGGTGCTCCGGTCTGCCAATTCCACCCGCCCTCTACAAGGGCTTTTTCCAAGGAGTGAGTCATGGCTGCTAAGAAGACTGGTAAAGACGATCAATTTGGTGGCGCGTTTTTCGCAGGGCTTCGTGCGGCGAAGCCTGCGGGCGTCTGGCACGGCGTTCAGCCCAATGCTTCCGCGCCGTCGTCTCCCACCCAGGTCACGGTGACGCCGGCTGGGCAGCGGGCCACGTCCAAAGCGGGCGTAGTTGACGCCGAGTTCGAGGATTGCCTTTCGGACGTTCCGGCACTCGGACACCGGGCGCTGCGAACGAGTTCGTTGGTGCTCGGCACGACCACTTCGGACAAGCCGGAGCTCTCACAGGAGTACAATCTGCCGCGCGCACCGATCGGCGACGATGAGGTCGAGTCACATCTCAATGCGCTCGATCACGACACTGCCGCGGCGTTGCGCGAGGCGTCGGTCATTCTGCGCCTGCCGCTGACGTGGATGGTATACATCCGGACGCAGTTCACGCGGCCGACGCAGGTGGTGGATCGCATATTCATCCACCACAACCCGGACATCGAAGCGCTAAAGGCGCTGCGGTACTTGGCGCGGACGAAGGAGGGACGCGAAGCGATGAAAATCGCCGAGAACCCCCGCATCGTCTTCATTCCGTCAGGCAAGCTCCGCAAGGCGGACTTCGCATGGGCTACCGAGATCCTGGGTCACGAGATCCGGGAGTCGGAGCTCAACGCCGCGTTCCTCGAGGCACACTGCCACTGCCTGTTCGTCGATTGCGGCGGCGGTGGTGCGATCTTGGACAGCCACGGTCGGCCGGAGAACCGCGGCGGGAGCAACATCTCGACGCTCGACCTCGTCGTGACGCTCGTGCCGGAGATCCTCGTGGTCTACCGTCACGAGATCATGGCGATTCTACTCGTGTCGGCGAACGACAAGTCTGGGGCTGCGTTGGCCAAGATGCGTTCGAGTGCCCTCAAGGCCTCGAGGTATCCGCACACGCCGTCACACTTGCGGAACATTCTCGACGGCATGAACCAGCGCG
>CALRHY010000011.1 GCA_943359495.1 Candidatus Uhrbacteria bacterium RIFOXYB12_FULL_58_10 | reverse complement strand
GGCGAATCCCAAAAGAACCAAAAAGATTTTGGGGGATGGCGAAACTCGCTGGGATTCTGGAATGTGCCCTCCGCGAGTTCTTTCTTTGAGAGTCTTACAAAGAACAGTATTCCTCAGTTTGTCACAAGGATGATTGAGCAACTGGCTCTGGGCAGAACCAGGGAGCTCGAACAATCGCCGTCCCCCAAACCCCCTAACGATATCGATGGAAACAAAAAAAGCAGGGCTTTTTTATAGCCCTGCTTTTTTTATGATTTTTGTACTTACTTCATTGCCCGCACAAAATGCCGCTTGCCTTTTTGAATGAGGACCCCGTTTTTTCCGATGGCAAGAGACATGTTTGGGTCGGTGATGACGACACCGTCTACCTTCATCCCCTTTTGTTCAATCAACCGGCGCGCTTCTGTTTTGGAGACGGCCAATCCTGTTGCAACTAAGAGGTCGCTGGCGAGCAAAGTTTCTTTTTTGACATGGATCACTGGAACATCTTCGGGTATTTCTTTTCGCTGAAAGACTTTCACAAAATGCTGCTCTGCTCCTTCCGCGACTTTTTCATCGTGATAGAGCGCAGTGACCGTCTTCGCCAGCTGCATTTTGAGATCGCGCGGATTCACATCGTCAGCAAGCAACACACGGCCAATGTTTTCGACTTCCGCATCGGTCATGTTCGTACACAAGGCAAAGTATTGTGGGAGGAGACGATCGGGAATACTCATCAGCTTGCCATACATGTCCTCGGCCGACTCCGCGAGGCCGATGTAATTATTGAGTGACTTGGACATCTTCTGTTCACCATCAAGCCCGACCAGCAATGGAACAGTGATAACATCTTGCTCTGGCAAACCCAGTTTTTTTTGCAATTCGCGACCAGCAAGCATGTTAAATGTTTGATCCGTCCCGCCAACTTCAACATCCGCTTCGATAGCAACAGAATCCTGCGCCTGCATCATTGGGTACAACAATTCGTGGCAGGAAATTTCTGTGTTCGTCTTCAAGCGTTTGGCAAAATCATCGCGCTCCAAAATGCGCGCGACCGTAAATTGGCCAGCAAGCTTAATGAGATCTTCAAATCCCAATTTCGAAAGCCATTCCGAGTTATAGTGGATCTCCGCACGCGAAACATCCAAGACTTTCCCCACTTGTTTGAAATAGGTCTTCGCGTTCGCATCAATTGCAGCTGGATCAAGCTGCGGCCGCGTCTTCGATTTACCAGATGGATCACCGATGCGCGCGGTGTAGTCACCAATGATAAAGATAATGGTGTGCCCCGCGTCCTGGAAACGCTTGAGCAGTCGCAAGGCAACTGCATGCCCAAGATGCAAATCTGGTGCAGTCGGGTCCATACCCAACTTCACGCGCAACTTTTTCCCCTCAAGCAACTTCTTTTCCAAAGACGCGCGTACAACCACATCTTGGAGCAGACGCGTTGCAAGGATTTCCGGTGTTGGTGCTTTTTTCATACAGGGGATTGTTTCTATTGTAGCAGCTTCAGCTGTTCTTGAATCTTTGCCAGCTCCCCAGCAGCAGCCGCACGTTTCCCTTTTTCTTTCTCAAGAACTGCAGGAGGAGCTTTGGATGCGAACTCTTCATTTGCCAGTTTTGCATCCACGGTCACGAGATACCGTTCCAGATTCTCCGCTTCTTTGGTGAGACGTGCACACTCTGCAGCAACATCGACGCCCGCCGCAGTGTCCATATACAACGTCGTCTCTCCGACAACCGCCCGTGCCAAACCGTCTGCTTTTTCTGGTGCGCCGAGCGTGATCGTCGTATTTGTCAGACGCTGCATCCAAGCAATCTCCTTTTTCATTTGATCATCCACGTGATCCACAAAAACCTCGAGGACTTGCTTTGGTTGGAGATGATGCTCGGCCCGTAGTGCCCGAATAGCAGTGACGAGATCTTGATACGGTTGCAGTATATCTGCGGAATCTTTGAGATGCGCTTGTAACTCTGGCCAAGCAGTCACCAACAAGAGATTGTCGGCGTCATCCTTTTCCGTTAACTCTTTCCAAAGAACCTCGGTCACAAAGGGCATGAACGGATGCCAAAGACGTAAGAGCACTCCCAGCACCCAGCGCAACAAAAAGTCGGTACCGGCCTGCGCCTCAGCATCGCCAGTACGTTGCACTTTGCTAATCTCGAGATACCAATCGGCAAAATCATTCCAGGTGAATTCACGCAGTGCTTCTCCAGCAGCAGAAAAATTATACTGTTCAAGATGTTTGGTCACTGTCTCGTGTGTCAGTGCCAAGCGACCAATAATCCAAGCGTCGGCCTTGGTCGAAATTATTGGAGGTTGATGCAGCGTGCCGTATTGGAAAGGAAAATCCGTTGGCCGTTGTGGATCATGTACGGCTCGTGGTTTCTGCGTTGTCGTCAGCACATACCGCCCAATGTTCCACAACTTGTTCACAAAATTTCTTCCGCTTTCAATTTTTTCTTCTGAATAGCGAGAGTCGTTTCCCGGAGTGATCCCAAGGAGCAAGCTAATGCGCAGTGCATCGCAACCGTATTGTTTGACGACATCCAAAGGATCCAGACCATTTCCCATGGACTTCGAAAACTTCTGTCCTTCTTTATTACGAACCATGCCGTGGATGTAGGCATCTTTAAAAGGTACATCATCCAAGGTGTAGGCACTCATCAAAATCATGCGCATCAGCCAGAGATACAAAATCTCATAGCCCATCTGCATCCAACTGGTCGGATGAAACACTGCGAGATCATCTGTCTGTTTCCCGTCTGCAGAAAATGAGATTTCGACCGCGCCTGCTGGTTCTGGATAGCCATACGATTTGTCGCCTGCCACACCAAACTCGCGCATTACTGCGAGCGTATCGCCATGCGTCACAACGACGACCGTCTTGCCTGCATAGGTCGCCAAAATTTCTTTCAGCGCATGGTGCGAACGTTCGTGCACACTCGGATACGACTCTGCATCGGCAAATGGTTGCTTTTTCCATCCATCAAAAAACCCGCGCGCTTTGTCGAAAGCGACAGGATCCTTGCCGTCGTAGGACCCAAAACCAATCTCGCGCAACCGATCGTCGAATGTTACTGGAATCTGCAATGCCTCCCCCATCATCGTTGCGGTTTGTTTTGCCCGAGTGATAGGCGAAGCAATAATCGCGACCGCACCGGAATCTTTCAGAGCTTTTGCACGTTCTTTGACCTGTCCTTCACCACGTTCGGTCAAAACATTTTCACCGTTGCCAATAATGCCGTCATTGAATCCTTTTGCATTCGACATTGCTTCACCATGGCGAACAAAAATAACCTTGGTACGCGGCCAGCCGAGCGTTGAGAATGGCCAAGAGCCGGAACTGAACCACGTATCAAGGGTGTCTGGATCTTGCTCCCAACCATCGCCAGACGGAGCCATTGCACTCACGCACATTTCTTCGTCGCGATACCACACCGGAATACGATGTCCCCACCACAATTGGCGCGACAAACACCAGTCACGAAGATTCTCGACGCGATCAAGATAGAGTTTTGTAAAACGGTTCGGTGTGATCGTGACTTTTTTTGTCTCATCACCAGCCAAACCAGTGGTCACTGCCTCGCGCATCAAATCACGCAGGCTCTTGCCGCGGCTTGGTATTGTTTTGTTCATGTCCAACCACCACTGCGTCATCGGTAAGGATTCGATCACGTCGCCATACCGCTCCGACGTGCCAACATTCTGGACAATGTCCTCTTCTTTTTCGAGCAGATCATGCTCTTTGAGCCAGCCGACAAATTTTTCCCGCGCTACTTCGACTGTCAGTCCGGCATACGCGCCCGTTTCTGCCGTCATCTTTCCATCTGCGTCAATCACTGGAATGATTTCAATCGGATCCCCTTTCGCTTTTTGTTTTTCGTACATCGCAAAATCGATCGGGCTGTGCGCCGGCGTCACACCAAGCGCACCCGTCCCAAAGGATGGATCCACACCTTCATCAGCAATGATCTTGATCTTCAAAGGTTCTACCGCACCAACATCGGCGGTAAATGTCTTGCCGATGTATTGCGTGTAGCGTGTATCGGAAGGATGTACAGCAACAGCAGTGTCACCCAATTTCGTTTCCGGCCGCGTCGTTGCGATGGTGATCGGAAAATCTTTGGAGTACTTGAACGTATACAATTTCGACGGACGCTCCATGTGCTGAATTTCGTCATCAGAGCAAGTCGATTGCCCTTTGACCGACCAGTTCACCACGCGATAGCCGCGATAGATGAGACCGTCGCGATGCATGCGAAAAAAAAGTTCGTTGACCGCAATGTTCCGTGCCGCATCAAAGGTATAGGCAAGGCGTGACCAATCGCAACTCGTCCCCATCTTGCGCACCTGGCCCAAAATCGTCGCCTGTGATTCGTCGGCAAAAGCACGGATTTTTTCCACCAACTTTTCCCGCCCTAATTCCTTGCGCGGATTGATCATTCCTTCTGCTTGCAAACGTTTTTCTACTTTTGCTTGCGTCGCAATGGCAGCGTGATCAGTCCCTGGGACAAGCAAGACGCGTTTACCGCGCATGCGTTGATAGCGTGCCATGGTATCCATCAGCGCGTTTTCCAATGCATGTCCCAAATGCAAAACACCGGTGACGTTTGGTGGCGGCATCAAAATACTGTAGGGCTCCGTCCGCTCCCCTGGCAGGTTGTCCGGATTATAAAAACCGCTCTCTTCCCAGCGGCGGGAGATGGCGTCTTCGTAGAGACTAGCGTCGTAGGCTTTGGGAAGGTCGTTTTCTGTTTCCATAGCAAAAAAGTGGTGTTGCGCCACTATAGCAATGCGAACGAACAGGCGAAAGGGGGTGTGCACCGCCAAACCCTAGACAACACAAACAAAAAATGCTAGATTTTGGCCAACTCACAGGCACTTCCGCCTGGGGTAGGGAGGGTCAAAATGGCTCGACAGAAACAACCGGTCGGAGGAAGCGCAAAATTCTACTTTGCTGCGGACAAGATGGACGATTCGCGGTACACCATGGCGCGAACCCACGTCCTCTGCGCCGCCATGAAACAGGCGGTCGCAAGCGGACTTGGCGAGCTGTCGATCACCTCGCGCCAAGAGAACAGCATGGACTTTCTTCGCAATGTGGCGGAGAAAGCCAGCTATACATTCCACGTCATCGTTGCCGGCGACGAGAGCCTGCGGGATCTGACACTCGAGCTCGAAACACTCAAACCGTATGGAAAAGGTTTCAACCGCATCATCGGGCGTCTGGTGATCACAAAACGACAAGTCGTCGCCCATTGCGCTGCCAGTACCTTCCCATATGAGGTCAGCGCATCCTGACGTACACGTCGCACACGCACCGGCCGCTGGGTCTCCGAGACTCTCCGGCCGCGTTTTTTTATCTTCTCAAACCACCCTGTTTGCCTCTTTTGACACTATTGCGTTGACAGGCCTTGTTTGAACGGGTATATTCCCCCATCAAGAATACGAGAAAAAAGTCGATCTCATGGCACTGACGAATCACGAACAATTTTTGGAAGCAGCGGGGCGCGGACAAAAAATCTTGATCGCACTTCCCCACGCCGCTGGCATCGATGAAATCGGCGCCGGTCTTTCGTTGGCCGCGCATCTCAAGAGCATGGGGAAATCCGTCGATATCGTCAGCGATGGTTATAGCGCAAAAGCAGAACACAAACTCTTCTCTGGCGCAGATGCGATTCGCCCAACCCTTGGCGCACTACAACATTTCGTGATCTCTGTCCCAGTCCAAAACATCAAACTGGAAAACATTGCCTACACCATTGCTGGCGATGAGCTCCGCATCATGCTCACGCCGCAAGCCGAAAATTGGAGCGCTGAACACGTGCGCGCCGAAGCGACGCCGTACCGCTACGACCTCGCGATCACCGTCGGCGCACAAGACATGGATGCGCTCGGTGCCGTCTATCGCAGTGCGCCAGACTTTTGGCGGACCGTTCCTATTTTAAACATCGACCACTCTCCAGCCAACGAACGCTTCGGTGCGGTCAACGTCGTCGACATGAAAGCGACGGCTGTCTCAGAAATCGTTTACGACCTCTTGCGGGAGAAACATCCGGATTCTGTCCAAGGAACATCTGCCACCGCACTGCTCGCTGGTGTCATTGGCAAAACACGGAATTTTAAAACAGACAACGTCTCGCCAAAGACGCTAACGATTGCTGCCGACCTGGTGACACGCGGCGCCGAACGTGAACGCATCGTCGGCGAACTGTATCGCAACAAAAATATCGAAACGCTCCGCTTGTGGGGCCGCGCACTCGTTCGCCTACGCACGGACTCCGAACAAAAACTGGCCTGGACGTTGTTGACCCGCCAAGATTTTGTGAGTGCTGGTGCAAAAGAAGAAGAACTCACCGGCATTGTCGAAGACCTGCTCGGCGCATCGCCAGACATTGCCCTCTCCTGTGTCCTCTACGAAGGGCAGGACAACATCGTGCACGGTATTTTGCACACACACCAAGGTACAGACGTCTTCGCGATCGCAAATGACTGGAAGCCTGTCGGTTCGCCACGCCAAGTTCTCTTTTCGCTCCCTGCAGGAACGGCGCTGGTGGATGCAGAGCGGCTGGTGTTGGAAAAGATACGGAAGGGGGAAAAAGAATAATAATCGAAATCAAAAGAGCTCCTCTTGTTTCCAAGAGGCGCTCTTTTGATTTATTTTTTTTTCCAGATCGTCCGACGTTCCTTTTTGCGAATCCCAAAGCACGACTCTGTCATTGCGAGGAGCGTCTGGCGACGCGGCAATCCACGATTCGGAACAACAATGACGTCCGATCCGGCCGACTGGATTGCCGCGTCGTCCCCGACGGACTCCTCCCGTTCGAGGGTCTGAGGACCCCTCAGGGTCTCGAAGACGCAATGACAATATACTTTTATCAGTGTTCACACACCTGCCTACCGAACGGTGTCCTACCGGCAAAACAGGGTCGCCGTCCCCCAAACCCCCTACCGGCATCGTTGATGTATTATTTGAGAATTACTTCCTCATCACCATCACATGTCCGCTTACAAACATATCAATGGAATCGCGCAGTGCGGCAATGTGTGGCGACCAAGCATCGGGTGAAGTTACCGCGAGCTGTTGCATAACCGATTGGACGTTTCGCATTGCATCGCGCTCTTGCATTGCTGCACCCAAAACCCGCTGATCCTCACCAACACCGAATGCTCCCCACCATGGGCGAGCGGCAGTCAACGCATCCCAAGCCGCGTCTTCCCGACGAACGGCGGCAGAAAAAACTTCAAGGAGATCTTTGGGTGCGGAACCGCGTGCGAGGTCGGTCGGCAATGTGGTCACCAGTGTTTCGTTAACGTCTCCAACAAGACGGAACGTTTGCAGTGCCGCATCATACGATTCTGCTGCGCGTGCGTGAACCGAAACAACAGCACTGGTTATAAGCACCGCAAGCGCACCAACAAGAAGAAGAGAGGATCGTTTTTTCATAACATCATTAGGGAGTCCGCCTGGTAAAGACAAAAAAATCACCGATATGTGTTTGCTCCTGCCACAAGACATCTGACACCAGCGCGGCCGGAATGGCAATCACCCGTTCCCGCGTGCCGTTCGGCCAAGCATCTTCTTGGAAGAAGAGTGAGTAGGTGTCGTCGGAGCGATAAAGCAGCAATCCGTTAACCGAACCCCAAGGCGTTTCCTGGAGACGTTCTGCAAACACCGTTGCGTCCCCGCTCACTGCAAGCTCTACCAAAAAGGCGAAGCGTTCCGGCCAGCGAGCTGCGGGGTGCGAAAAGTGTACCGTTGGTTGGATGAAAATGTCGAGCGGGACAAAGGCGGAAAGCTGGCCGATCCCAGAAGAAAGATAGGTGTGGTGAAGAAATTCCGGATGAACGTGGAAGAACGCGTCTAATTCTTGCACCTCTGCAGATGGTGCCCGCATGCGAAAGAACGCCGCTTGCGTCTCCGGCTGCGAAACAAAAAATCCACCAAACGAAACAAGAGTAGCAAGCGTAACGGCGACGGTCCCAAAAGCAAGCGACTGCCGTCGAGAAACGTCTCGTGTTTTAAAAAACCCTATTCCCCATCCTGCCGCAGTCACAAATGCTGCACCACCAAAAAACAGAAAAGGTTTTGCTGGAAGAAGCGGTTGCTTGCCGAGCAGGAACAGCACTGCGCCACAAAGCTGCCAGAGATATGGTGTCAGCGCCAAGAGCGCCAGACTCCGTATGAGCGGTTGACGATACCAACGTACAAAAACAACGAGACCACCCAAAAAAACCAAGCCACTTACCTGCCAAGAAAAAAATGGCACAAACAAATCAAAATCCTGTACTGAAAGAAATGTTCCTTGGGCTGCAGAAAATCCGTGCGTCATTGAGATCAGGTATGGCAGCCAGAATGGCATGGAACCAAGAAGCGCAAGACAACCAACCAAGGCATACGATCCAAGACGTCGGACAAGAGAGGTGCGAAAGACGACAAAAGAAAGAATCCCCGCGATAGCGATCTGCATCCCCCAAAAATAATAACTAAGGAGAAGCAAAGAAAATCCGATGCCGTATAAAAGAGTGTCACGCCACGACCATTTTTCGCCCGCCCTGACAAAAAAGAACGCAGCTAATTGCACACCGAGTAGGGCCGTAAAAACTTCGTATGGTTTGAGGAGCGCATTCTCCCAACCAATCACCGGAAGATACACAACGGCCGCAAACAACATCCCCCACGCAGATGGTCGTTCCGTGTCTGGACGTCCTCGCCAAAGCCATTCCTGCAAAACAACAGACCCAAAAGGGAGAAGACCGAAAACAAGTGCGACCCCGAGCTTGCCGGCTTGCACACCGTTCCAGTGCAACAGCCAACCGACACCGCCGACGATCCAGAAATACAGCGGCGGATAAAATGGCGGCAATGCGGCGTAAGAAAAGTCAGAAAAAAAATGTCCTGCGGCAACGTGCTCCAAAAAAGCCATGACAAACGTCTCGTCACCCTGCAAACCATAAAAAGAAAGTCCTGCGCCGTGCGCAAACGCGATGTATGCCAACGCGGAAGACAATCCAAAAAGCAGGGCAAGCCAGCGGGGGTGTACCCGATGTCGAAGAAGTAACAACGCAACAAACCCTCCAATAGCAGCAATGACCATTGGAAGGACCGTATTGATTGCCGAAGGAAACCCGACAAATGACATATCTCGTAGAGTCTAGATGTACTTTTCTCTATTCCTCGTCGATCGATAATGGGATTTGGGAGGGGGGCGCGAGTCTGTTTGTCCGACCGACCCCTCCCAACCTCCCCTTCACGAGGGGAGGAGCCAATGTTGGTCCCCCTCCTCCAACGAGGAGGGGTTAGGGGTGGTCTGTCGGTCCCGTTGCCGAAATCAACGTTCCGTGATTCGCCAAAACAATGTCGGGCGATCCGAAATCGACACTCTGGATCCCCGCCTTCGCGAGGATGACAGAGAATATTTCTAAGAAACTTTTCCCACCAACCAATCACGTAAAACATTCTCCTGTCTGTCCTTTTCCTGGGAAAGCACAGCACAATTCCCGTCCCCGTCCTTCCATATCCCCTGACTTTCCTTCCAACCAACTGGCGCAGTCCGGACATCTACTCCCACATTAGTCATTTTCACTTTTACCCCATACGCTTCAAGCAAAATTCCGCCCGCACGGCCAAGGCCGAGTACCGGAATCGTCAGCGCCCGCAATGTCTGCAATTCTTCTTTATAGTAGGGAAGGTCGATCCCTGCAGGAAGTGCGGCTGCCGAGAAAATAATGCGGTCACAACCAATTGCGGCCTTGGCCAACCCATCCGGAACAAAAGGATAGCCGTACTCCACAATCGTATGACCTCGAAGCGTCTCTCGGAGCCACAATAACGCATCAGATCCGTTTTCCAACAGAAGTATTTTCATAGCATCTCCAGCCTAGCGCACCTCGCAAAATCATGCACTTTTGACTTTTCCACTACAAACCATGGACAAGACTCGATTTCTCTGCTATACTCACTTCATATTCATTCATTTCATCGTACCGTGCCGCTATGTCTAACCGCATCTTCGTCGGAAACTTGTCCTGGAACGTTACTCAGGACCAACTTACTCAGCTTTTTGCCCAGGCAGGGACGGTCGCATCCGTCTTCATCCCAATGGATCGGGAATCCAACCACCCACGCGGTTTCGCGTTCGTGGAAATGAGCTCGGACGATGAAGCAGCAAAGGCCATCAGCATGTTCAACGGCCACGAACTCGAAGGCCGCGCATTGGCCTGCGACGAAGCCAAGCCACGCGAACAACGCTAGGAGTACAAGAAAAACCCCGCTTTATGCGGGGTTTTTTGATTCCGAGACGACAAGTTGAAAGGCTTGATCAAAGGACAAACGCCAAAAGACTTGTTTGCCAGACAAGGCATCGCTGAGCCAAAGTCGGTCAGATGCCCACAGTGCTTCCCAGGGGAGATGGTCGGTCGGAAACCATTGCGGTCGCATCTCTTCAGACTCTTTTGGCTCGCCTTCCCAAGAAGAAACAAGAAAAACCGTACATGTGGTTGTCAAAGTATGGTCTGCGTATTGAAAAACAATGGTTCCAGCCTGTTGCATTTCGGTTAGAAAGACACCGATCTCCTCCAAACACTCCCGCCGCGCCGCGTCCGAGACAGTTTCTCCCTCTTCCACTTTCCCACCCCAAACCCACGCTTTTTCATTCCAAGAAGCACTTCGCCTGGACGGACAAGATAGCAAAGCGTCGTTTGGCTGCGTGAAGATTGCATAGCATTGACGAAGGCCGCATTTTTCCCTATCCTACCGGCACGATACAAGCCAACGATCCGGGATACGAGTTCCGCGTTTGGCGAATAAGGGCCCGTAGCTCAGTTGGTAGAGCGGTCCGATGGACATCGGACAGGTCTGGGGTTCTTTGAAAGAAGAGAATATGGAAAATATCGGTGTCTACATTCTAAAATGTGTCAATGACCGATATTATGTAGGCAGTACAAACGATGTACTTCGCAGAGTACCTGAGCATCAGAACGGCGAGGTGACCGCGACAGCACACATTTTGCCAGTGACTCTGGTTTTCTTCCAAGAGTACGATACGGTGAAACAGGCACGACAGATCGAATACAAGATCAAACAAAAGAAAAGTCGAGTGATCCTTGAAAAGATCATAGCGGACGGAGTCATAAAAATAACCTAGATACGGGCCCGTAGCTCAGTTGGTAGAGCGCTCGGTTTGCATCCGAGAGGTCTGGGGTTCGAATCCCCACGGGTCCACCAGGCCAGATGTGTGCACGAAGAGTTGTGAACACATGCGGCTTGGTCAGAAACATTTATAAGAGCTCAGTTGGTAGAGCGGTCCGATGGACATCGGACAGGTCTGGGGTTCGAATCCCCACGGGTCCACCAGAGAAAGTCCGTCACTATGTGTGGCGGCTTTTCTCTGATACAGCACATGCTACACAATCATCAAACAAAAACCTGGTCGGGATTTATTTTTTCCTTTTTCCTACACCAATAGGCTACGGGTTGCTTTGAGATACACGCTCCCGCCCTATTGGGCGGGTTTTTTGTATTTCCAAAAATTATCCCACACCAATGATCTCCTTTACGCCAAAAGCATTCAAAAAAATACTCATCGCGTTAGCCATCTATCTCACCTCGCTGTTTGCAGCAAATACGCTGGGGCTCAAAATCATGCCGTTCATGTTCGGATCCCACCTCTCTGTAGGCGTCTTTTCCTTTCCCGTCGTCTTCCTCATGACGGACGTTGTCGGGGAAGTCTATGGCGAACGTGTCGCCAAACTTTTTGTTCTTGCTGGATTCATCAGCACTGCGTTGTTTATCGCTTATTCATTCCTATCACTCGCAATGCCGTGGGCGGCGGCTGGGGAGTGGGCAAAGCAGGAATACAACCAGATCTTTGGCATTTCGACACGGATCGCCATTGCATCACTCGCCGCATTCCTTATCGCCGAATATCAAGACGTCTTTTCATTCTTCTTTTTCCGCAAAAAATTCGGTGGCAAATTCTTTTGGTTGCGTTCTCTGCTTTCCAATCTGTGGTCGCAATTGTTGGACACTGTGATCTTCATGGTCATAGCCTTTGCTGGCGTGTATGAAACGCGCACGCTCCTCAATATCATTCTTTCGTGGTGGCTCTACAAAGTAGCCATGGGCGCACTCTATACTCCACTCTCCTATGTCAGCATCCACTTCCTTCGAGAAAAGAACGAGGAAAAATTTGCAGCATAAAACGCGCTATATCGCCTTTGTTGCTGCAAGTATTGACGGGCGGATATCCCTTTCGGGCCAACACCCGCCGGATTGGACCAGTGCGGAGGACTGGCATTTTTTCGAAAAATCTCTCTCACACGTTGATGCGGTTGTTGTGGGACGGCACACATACCAGGCTGTCGCAGAACGATTACGCAAACGGAACACATTTGTCCTTTCCAGCCGCCCGAAAAAAATCTGCCGCAGAGGGACAGTCACATTCGTCAATCCCGCAACGGTTTATCTTGCACCACTTTTCGCGCCATACAAAACGGTTGCGGTACTTGGCGGCGGGATGGTCTATCGCTTCATGTTAGAGAACGGACTGCTTGACGAACTATTCGTCACCATAGAACCGCTTGTCTTCGGGCGCGGGAAAGAAATGTTCGTTGGCGGAACGCGAACGACGCGTCTACACCTGCATACGATCAGGCAGCTCAACAAAAATGGAACAGTCTTATTGCACTACCACACTATCAACCAAAACACATGATTATTCATCCAATGAGAACCAGCGTCTTCAAAGAAGGCGATGATGTCTTTTCCTTCATCACTCGCTACTACAAAAAAATTCCCGAGCGATCCGTGTTGGTCGTCACGTCCAAAATTGTTGCGCTGGCAGAAAAACGGACTGCTTTCGTACACACCGCCCAAGAGAAGGAGAGATACATTCGGGCAGAAAGTGAATTTGCCATACCCACAAAATATGTTTGGCTAACCATTAAAGACGGCATGGTCATGGCATCTGCGGGCATTGATGAATCGAACGCAAACGGAAAATTAATCTTTTTGCCAAAGAATAGTTTTGTGGCCGCACAACACCTGCGCAAAAAACTTCAAAAGAAATATGGCGTACGGCATCTTGGCGTGCTGATTACCGACAGCCGGACGATTCCGCTCCGTGCTGGCGTGACGGGGGTCGCACTTGGTTATGCCGGATTCTCCGGTATCCGCGATTACCGCGGCATGCCGGATATTTTTGGAAGAAAATTAAAGTTCTCCCGCACAGACGTTGCGGATAGTCTAGCGACCGCTGCGGTGTTGCTCATGGGCGAAGCGGATGAACAACAACCCCTCGCGCTAATCCAAAAAGCGCCCGTCACATTCTGTGAACGAGTTGACCGTCAAGAACTCCACATCAACATCGAAGACGATATGTATCGGCCACTCTTTGCAGCGATGCCCAACGCATGATGAACAGTATCAATAAAGAAGCCTCATCGATGCATAAGGCCACATACATCTTGCACTCCTTGGGAAACCTAGGGATATGCAAATCCACAGAGTCAGCTACCGTGTCCGAGGCTTTGTCAGACTCGCCAATTACGCCATACGGTGGAGCTGTATGGTCACAGACAAAGCCAAACACAAA
>CALRHY010000010.1 GCA_943359495.1 Candidatus Uhrbacteria bacterium RIFOXYB12_FULL_58_10 | reverse complement strand
AGAAGCGCTCGCTCGTGCCATTATTGCTCTGTGTGAAGATACCGAGCGCGCAAAGGCATTGGGAAATGCTGGGAAAGCGCGTGCGGATCGTTGGACGCATGAAGCATTTCGAAGTGCCTTCTTTTCTGCGGTCGAAAAAAGCTGAGTATGCGCATTTCGGTTATTATTCCTGTACATAACGGAGCAAAGACACTTGGTAAAACACTAGCGTCACTTTTTGCGCAGACAAGGCAACCAGACGAAGTCATTGTCGTCAACGACCGTTCGACCGATGATTTTCGTTCCGTCATACAACCATATGCAGAACGTCTGACACTGCTTGATTCGCCGCGCGTTGGAGCTGCGGCTGCACGGAATGTTGGTGTGGCACATGCAACAGGAGACGTGTTCTTTTTTTGTGATGCCGATCTTGCTTTGGAACCCCAACTTCTCGAACGGTTGGTTGTTGCCTTAGAAAAAGATCTTGAGGCTGCCTTTGCTTATTGTGCGTTCCGCTGGAATGAAAAGATTTTTGCGCAACGGGCTTTTGATCCCATTGCGATGCGTTGGAACAATTATATTTCCACCATGAGCCTGGTCCGACGCGCTGCGTTTCCTGGTTTTGATGAAGCACTTTCACGTTTTCAAGATTGGGATTTGTGGCTGACAGTCATCGAAAGAGGGGGGCGAGGCATTTCGGTATCTGACGTGCTGTTTTCGGTCATCAAGGACGGGACGATGAGTCGGCGTGGCGGACTTTCACGATTACGTGCAACGGCACAGATTCGACGAAAGCATCGTCTGCCATGGCGATTCAGTGATGTTTGGCTTGCCCTGAAAGAATCCATTCGCGCGCGACGGGTATGACGCTCAAGACATACATTCTTTTTTTCCAAAACGCGCTTTCGCAAGAGTTTTCCTATCGACTCAATTTTTTTGTTGGACGGGTGCGTGCCATTCTGATTTTTTTTGCGGTTGTTTGGCTTTGGCTCGCAGTTTTCGCAGGTCGGAGCAGTGGTGGATACGACACCGTCCACATCTTTACGTATCTTATTGTCGTGAATTTACTTTTTGATGTTGTCGTCCAAAATCAGCAAGATCGCATTGCGGATGATATCGTCGAAGGTCGAATCAATAGTTACTTAGTGCGACCCGTTAGTTACTTTTTTGCCATGGCAGCATCGTCACTCGGGATGCGCTTTCTAGTGCTGTGCACTGCACCGCTTGTCTGGCTGTTGTATCGGTTCTTTTTTCAACAGTACACTTTCGCAATTTCTTTTGCCGCACTCCCCGTCTTTTCTGTGAGTGTTTTATTGAGCATCTGCATCGCTATTTTGTGTGACTTTTTGAATGGCTGTATTGCGTTTTGGCTTCATCGTGCCTATGGACCGCGCTGGTTGTTCATCATCGTTTCTCTTTTTTCCACTGGCGTCCATTTGCCTTTGACGCTCCTTCCAAAAATGCTGCAGACCTTTCTTTTTTTGACGCCCTTTCCTGCAATGATCTTCTTGCCAGCAAGCATGCTTGTGGGAACAAGTCCGTTCAGTGTCGTACAGACTCTTGGGATCCAAATTTTTTGGATCGTTTTTCTTTCCTGTCTCGCAATACTGGTTTGGCGGCGGGGCATCAAACGATATGAAGCTGCTGGGATCTGACATCCGAAGGTACGCCCGGGTGTGGTATCGCTCTATCACCCTGCATTTTGGCGTCCTAACGTCATCGCGCGCAGACTTTCTGTTTTTCTTTGCAGGGAAAGTCTTGCGGATGGCGTTTTTTCTTGTCTTCTTTCTTGCATTGTTTTCGATCACACCAATGATCGCGGGCTACACAAAAGGGGAGGTACTCCTTTTCTTTGCAACCATGAACATGATTGATGTTCTGGTCCAACTCTTGTGGTACCGCGGGCTGACGATCCTGCCGAACATGGTGAAGCGCGGGGATTTTGATCTGATCCTCACAAAACCGATATCTCCGTTGTTCCAAGTCGCGTTCCATGTTTTTGATTTTTTTGATCTGGCAACGGTCCCTGTTGCATTGGGGATTATTGCGTATGCTTTTTCTTTTCTTCCCGCGCTGACGGCAATGCAATGGGTCGGCTATGTTGTCTTTGTTTTTATTGGCTTGTTTCTCGCGTTTGCCGTTAACTTGTTCCTTGCAAGTCTGACGTTTTACGCCGTCGAAAGTGCCAACCTTTGGTGGATGTATCGCGACCTCATTTATGTTGCGCGTTTCCCACCTGAAGTGTTTCCAAACGGCGTCCGCATCGTTTTCACCTACGTCATTCCTATCTTGATGATCGTCTCTTTTTCAACAAAAGCTGCCCTCGGTCGCCTGTCGCCGGGAGTGGCGCTCTATGCTATTGTGCTCACATTCCTCGCACTTTTTGCTACTGTGCGCTTCTGGAAACGCGGTTTGCAGGCGTATCAGAGCGCAAGTTCGTAGACGTTTGTATGGCAACCCCCGTCATCTCCGTTCACAGATTAAAAAAGACCTACACCTCATACCGTAAGCCGGCGGGGTTTTGGGGTTCAGTAAAATCGTTAGTGCACCGTCAGACGATCGAAACAGATGCGGTGAAGAGCATGGATTTTACCATCCAAAAAGGTGAGTTTGTTGGATTTCTTGGGCCGAACGGTGCTGGGAAAACAACGACCTTAAAAATGTTGTCCGGTATCCTCTATCCAACGTATGGCGAAGCGACGGTGCTCGGATTTACGCCATGGGAACGGAAAGCTGCATTTCAAAAACGGTTTGCAATTGTCATGGGGCAGAAAAGTCAATTATGGTGGGATTTGCCGGCGATGGAAAGTTTTTTGCTCAACAAAGAAATTTACGAGATAGGGGATAAGGAATTCGAGAAAAATCTTAAAGAATTAACGTCTCTTTTGCAGATTGAAAATTTGTTGGATGTTCCGGTTCGCAAGCTTTCTCTTGGAGAGCGCATGAAGGCGGAATTGGTGGCGTCGTTGCTCCATAAACCAGAAGTCCTGTTTTTGGATGAACCAACGATCGGTCTCGATGCAACATCTCAACTCGCGATTCGTGACTTCTTGCGACGCTACAACGAAAAGGCAAAGACGACCATCTTGCTCACGTCACACTACATGGAAGATGTTCAGGCGCTATGTAAGCGCGTGATCATCATCAACAAAGGCGAAAAGGTCTACGATGGCGCACTTGAAGAATTGGTTCGCAAAACAAGTGATCATAAAGTTCTGACCGTGACGTTTACTTCGCCAGTCGAACGAAGTGCGCTCTCGTCTTTTGGAACAATTGTTGAACAGCAGGCGCAACGGGTTGTCCTGCACGTCCCTCGTGAACAGTCCAAGCGCGTTGCAGCAACATTGTTGACTGATTTGCCTGTTGACGACCTCTTGATTGACGAACCGGATGTTGAAGATGTGATTCGAAAGGTGTATCGGGAGACGGGGAAGGTCGCCATTGTCTAAGAAGAAGATCCTTCGGCTACGCTCCCTTCAAGGGTCTGAGGACCCCTCAGGGTCTTGAAGACAGGATGACGTTTTCTAAAATATGGACCACCAATACGACCTCACCATCGTCATCGTCAATTACAAAGTGTGCGACTTGGTGCGCCGGCTTTTGCTTTCTGTGGAAACGTACGTCCATGGGATTTCGTACGAAGTTTTTTTGGTCGACAACGCATCAAACGACGGAGTGATTGAAATGGCGAAGCAGGAATTTCCAGAAGTGCAGGTGATTGCGAATACGGAGAATCTGGGTTTTGCGAAGGCGAATAATCAGGCAATCAAACGGGCAAAGGGGAGACACTTGCTGTTGTTGAATCCGGATACAGAATTGATCGAAAACATGCCAGCAGCACTGGTGCGCTTTGCGGACGAGCACTCAAATGCCGGTGTGGTTGGTTGTAAAATTTTGAACCCAGACCGGACCGTTCAAAAGTCTGTCTTACGATTTCCGATGCCACTGTCGCAGGCACTGATTATGTTGAAGCTCCATCATGCGCTTCCGACCGTTGGCGTGGTGCAACGCTATTTTAATGACGCATTTGACGGTGCAAAAACACAGGTGGTGGAACAGGTGATGGGTTCGGCCTTTTTGATGACGAGAAAGGCACTGGATCGTTTTTCGGGGCTGGATGAACGCTATTTCATTTGGTTTGAAGAGGTGGATTATTGCAAAACGGTGCACGATGCCGGGATGGAGGTTTGGTATATTGCAAACACATCGCTTGTGCACCACGGCGGGCAAAGTTTTGCTCAAGTCTTTGCGCCGAAGAAACAACGGTTCTTTAATACCAGCTTGGCTCAATATATGGAAAAGCATTTTGGGCGCGGCGCTTGGTTGCTGATAAAAATCCTGGACCCACTTTCGATGGCGCTGGCTTGGGGAGTTGGATTACTTGGTTTACGACGAAAAAAATATGCCTAAACTTTCACAACTTTTTTCTCTGTCATTCCCTTGGAGAAGGGAATCTAGCGGCGCGGAATCGTCGACATCGTGGGTCCCCGCCTCCGCGGGGATGGTTTTGGCCGTTTTTTTTGCAACACTGCTTGTTTTTGCTGGATCGTTTGCGGGATCGCGTCTTCCGCAGTTTGGCCTGCTGATTGGCGTGGAACTGTGTTTGTTGCTCATCGCGGTCTTTGCTCGTTCTTTTACCGCTGGGACGCTGTTTGTTCTCGCTGAATTGGTCGCAGGGTCGCTCGGCCATTTGTTTGTATTTCCGGGAGGTGTGCCAATACGCATGGCATTTTTTGCCATCGCTCTAGTTGCTACCTGTGTACGCATGTTGCAATCAAAAGAAGATCGTATCTTGGTTCGAAAAATCCTGCTTCGACCGGAAGTCCTTTGTCTTGCGCTGGTTGTTTTGTATGGAGTCATCCGCGGGCTTTTGTCGCAGCCGTTGCGTCTCGTGGTTGGGGATGCAAATGCCTATGGGTTTTTTCTGTTGTTGCCAACGTTTCTCCTTGCGTTCAAGGACGTGACTGCAAGAGAACGCGCCATTCCCGTTATCCTTGGGGCAACAAGCGCAACCGCTTTTTTGACACTGATCCTTCTTTTTCTTTTCACTCACCCGACACCAGAACCGATGTTGCGGATGCTGTACAAGTGGGTGCGGGATTTTGGGTTGGGGGAGATAACGCGGGCACCGGGCGGTTTTTATCGCGTCTTCTTTCAGGCACACATTTGGAATTTCATCGTCTATCTGTGCAGTGCGGCGCTTATTCTTCGTTCGTCGAAACAGCGCTGGCTCTGGATTCCTGCCGTTCTTTCGGTTTCGGTCGTCTTCATCAGTTTTTCGCGGACGTTTTGGTTGTCTGCGGCCATTGCAATGGCTGTCGGCGTCGCTATTGTCTTAATACGACGTGAGACACGACCAGTTTTTTTCCGCTATCTGTTCACGGCGATACTTCTGTCTGTGCTCGGACTCGGCTTACCTTTTGCGTTGACGCGTTCGGTGAGTTCCGCCGCCTTTGCGCGCGCTGGAGCACTCGGTGGCGAAGCGGCAATTGATAGCAGATTCAACCTGCTCCCAGTTATGACAGGAGCGATCCGTGAGCATCCGTTGCTTGGTTGGGGATTTGGAAAATCGCTGACGTACGTCACAAAAGACCCGCGGCTTCTTGCCTATTTCCCGGATGGAAACTACACAACCACCGCCTTTGAGTGGGGGTGGTTGGATTTTTGGTTGAAGATGGGGATTGCCGGCATCGCCGTTTTTGCGATGCTTGTCATTCTTCTCCTCATAAGACTCTGGAAGACGTTTTCTGATCCGAACAAATCTTGGATGTCGCTCGCGCTTTCTTTATCTGTAATAGGCGTTGCCATCGCCCACACTTTTTCACCCTGGTTGAATCATCCGCTGGGGATTGGGTTGCTGTTGCTTGCCTATTCGTTTTGCCTTCGGACAGATGCGTTAGGAGACAAAGCGGCCTTGTAGGAATTTTTGGTTGCCACGAAGGATGTCAGAAACAGGGAGACGCTTTTTTCCTTCCACGTGTATTTCTGTCACCGCAAGCGCAGATGATCCTGTGCCGATAAGCAGTTTTTCGTTTTGTTGTTTGAGTGTCCCGCTTGGAAGTGTCTCAGTCGTTATTGTAGGCAGAAACAGTTTCACACGCAGTGTTTGCGTTCCATCCGTCCATGTCGTCCAAATACCCGGCCATGGAGTGTAAGCGCGGGCCATACGAAGGATGGTTTCTGCAGGAAGCGACCAATCAACGCGGCCGGAGTCGCGATCCAGAATTTTGCAATACGTTGCCACGTCGTGATTTTGTTCTTTGGGAGTGATGGCGCCTGTAAGATACTTGGGCAGGATTTCTTCAACGAATGTTGCGCCGCTGGCAGCGAGCGTCGTCGAAAGCGTCTCCGTTGTCTCGTCGCCACTGAGTGAAAGTGCTGTTTGCGCGACAATTGGTCCGTGATCCATTTCTGCGTCCAGTTTGATCAGGGTGACACCGGTCTCCGCGTCACCGTGCAGAATTGCGGCATGGACAGGCGTGGGGCCGCGGTGGCGGGGGAGGAGGGAAGGGTGGACGTTCAGTGTGCCATTTTTTGCGATATCAAGAAAACGTTGGGGAATGATTTTTCCGTAGGCAAAAACAATCGCGATATCTGGTGCATGTGCCGTGAGTGCAGCAAAAAGCACATCATCTTTCAGTGTGTTTGGTTGGAAAACGGGGATGCAGTGTTGGACGGCGATCGTCTTGATCGGCGGTGCGGTCATCTCTTGATGACGGCCGGAAGGAGCGTCCGCTTGGGTAACGACACCGACGACTTGGATGTCTTCCATGGTCAGCAAACGTTCGAGCGTCGGTACCGCAATCGCTCCAGTGCCCCAAAAAAGGAGTTTTGTCTTCATGTGTATTTTTTAGGCCTTCTTTTTCTTTTCCGCATCATCCCAGATTTTTTCTGCGCGGTCGATGTAGAGGATCCCGTTCAAATGGTCAATTTCATGTTGCAGGACACGCGCGAAATAGTCATGGGCAACAAACAGGAGTTCTTCGCCTTTGCGGTCTAATGCCTGGACGCGGATTTCTGTCGCGCGTGCAACGGTGCCCGCAACACCAGGAACGGAAAGACAGGCTTCGGCCTCTGACTGCTTCTTTTTGCTATACGAAATAATTTTTGGGTTGATGAAATGCATCGGCCCTTCGTCCATCATGACAACGGCGACGCTGACTAATTCACCGGTTTGGATTGCCGCCAAACCAATACCATCCGCTTCTTTCATGGTAACGCTCAGAACATCCAAAAAAGCTTGGAATGTTTGGTCGGCAAGTTGAGATACGGAAACATCCACCGTTTTTTTTCGGAGGATAGGGTTTGGATGGGTGATAATGGAAAGCTTTTTTGCCATGGTTTTATGTGCGCGGATTGACCTGCCAGTGCCAGCTGGCGGGAAGTGTCGCGAAGGCTTCGGGAATCAATTCCGATGCATTCTCGAATTTGAGACTATACACGTTTTTTTCGACTTCGTCAACCGTCGCAAAGGGGGGAATGCGGGTACAGAGTTGTTCACGCACCGCTTCTTCTGTTTCGTTTTCAGGAACGGTCAGGCGAATCCAGAGATGCGTTGGCGGATAGCGGAAGGTTCTTCGTTCTTCCATGAGTTGATCGTACCATCCTGTTGGATCGGTCGTCAGGGCGGCGAGGACTGGGTGTGTTGGGTCGTATGTCTGGAGAACGAGCGCGCAGCGGTGTCGTTCGGCGATTGCTTGGAGGGCGCGCAAGGTCGCGTAGCCTTCTTCGCTGTCGCGGTACCCGATGCCGAAGAGTTGTTCAACGGAAGGGACAATGATCGCGCCAAGAGAGCGCTCCTCGACACCGGCGCGCAGCGAGTGGATCAGCATTTCTGTGCCGAGGAGTATGCTTGATGCTTTTGCTTGCCGAAGGGTCTCTGGGGTAGCAGGAGCGCTAAGAGACGCTTCTGGAAAAAGCGTACGCAGTGTCTGCGTTGCGGTTTCGATGGTCAAACCGCGACCGCGCAGTTGTGGGCTGGCGCAAGCAGGGCAGTGGTCAGGGACGGATGTCTCTGTTCCGCAGCGGGTACAAGAAAGCATACGCCCAAATACTCGAAGTGGCTGTCCGCAGGTTGGGCAGGAGATGGTTTGGAAACAGGCCCCGCAGCGGAGCGCGAGCGCCGTTCCTTTACGGTTGACGCAAACAAGCACATCGCGCTTTTCTTCGAGCGCTTCTTGCATTTCGGACATCGCGGTATCAGAAAAGACGCCGCGGAATCCGGCGCGTCGTTCGTCTGCCAAGGAAACGAGCATTGGCGCTTCTTCGGGTGCAATAAAATGCCGTGTATCGGCGTACGCCACCATGGCTACACTGGGTGCCTCCGCGAGTGCAAGCAATGGCCGCTGTTCTGCACGGCATCGGGCGCGGGCGATCACTCGGCTGTCGTACTTCGGTTCTGCATCAAACTGCTGATAACTTGCATCCTCTTCTGCAAATAAAACGAGGCTTCCTTCTGGTGGCAAGGGCGCCAGAACGCCGCTCCGTGTCGCAATGAGGAGCCGATGTTGTCCGTCGAGCAATGCGGCCCAAGCCGAAGCGCCGGCGCTGACTGCGGCACTGCCATCATAGGAAACGGGTTCAAAATCCGCGCAGGTTTCTGTAAGCCATAGCGCGTGCTGTTTTGTTGGCGCCAGTATCAACAGCGGACCACGCGCGATCATTGGTTCAAACAGCGCGCGTACAGCGGCTGCGTCGAACAAAGACCGCATTTGCACGACAGAAAATACTCCTTCAGCACCAGCTTGTTTCGCACTGACGCCAACGATGGTCGAGGCGCTGGCTTTTCGTGCGGGGAGATTCGGTAAGAGATTCCGCAAAAGAAGAGGGAGGGGGACGCGGTAGTGTAATGCGAGACGTGGCAGGAGGTTGATCGCTTCTTGGGTAAGCAGTGGTGCTCCGTCTGCAAACACGCCATCAATGTCTTTGAGGCGAGCGGCTGGGACGAGCGATGTTTCAAATGTTTCGACAACAAGTCCTGTTGCCGTTCTTCCATGGACGCGGATACGAACGAGCGCTCCCACGGAAGGAATGGGGCAAGTAGCGGGAATGCGGTAATCGTAGGAAACGTCCCGCGGCATGCGGAGCGCCGGAATAATGCGGGCAATCATGGAAAAAGGATGTGAAGAATCTCGGCAGCATGCCGAGATTCTTTCGATCGTACGTTATGACAAACAGCTGTCTAAGACAAGACAAGGTTGCTTACTACATAGCCGATCCCGAATGGATATTCGTACGAGTAGATTTTTGGTTCGTAGCCAATACCATCCAAGACGCCGAGCAGCGTTGCTATCGGGCGAACGCCGCATTCTTTGGCAGCGGAGAGCGTGGCTGGATCCATGGTCAAAAGCCCAGCGGTATTTTTTGTGGTCAAGAATTGCTGCACTGCAGCGTCGACCTGTTGGCCTTCTGGCGCGAGGCCGCCCGGCGCATCTTTTGTCAGCGTGTGTGAGAGATCAGCCGACGCGATGACGGCAACGCGCTTATTCGAATTGAGTATTTCCTCCTTAAGGAGTTTGCCAAAGGAGTAATGGGTTTTTGCATCCAACGCAGTGGTGAAAACCGGAACGACAGTGACGTTCGGTAGATGTGCGGAGAGAAAAAGCAAGGGGATGCCAATGCCGTATCCAAGGGATTCTTCGTTTGCGAGGACGACGGGTGTTTCTTTGCGCGCGTTTCGTTGGATGCGGTCGATCAGTAGGAAATCACTACGGACAGTCTTCGTCGTTTGGAAATCTCCTACTTCCTTGAAATCAAGTTGGTATTGCGCAGCGAGGTTGATGACAAAGGCGTCCGGCATGATCGGTCCATGCGGCGAGATGATAAGGAGTGTGTCGGGACGGGCAAGATAAAGTTCTTGCTCCAGTTGCTCCAGCGCCTTTTGTGTCTGCGCTAACTTCTTTGCCGCTTCCTTGCCAATGGTTGGTAAAAGGAGTGGTGGATGCGGGACGATGCCAGCAAACGTAATCATACAAAGGTGCTTATTCTGCGCGTGCTGCGCTGATAGGCGCATCCGTGGATGTGTCCTCGAGGATGTCTCCGAGCGGATGGATATTGACTGCCTTTTCGTCGGTCCAAATAATATTTTTCATTTGCCAACCAAAATGATGGAAGGTCGTCTCATCTGCAATTGGCCGACGCATTCCGTGTTCGATGACATAGACCGTTGGCTTTCCCGTTGCTCCAATCAACTGTCCGTCGCGAAACGACACCGGCGCGCCACTCGGATATTCGGCCAATTGATCGGTTGATGCTTGAGTAATCGGTTTCTTTGGGAACCGCGTGTTCAAGATTTCTTTTGACCAAATCGGATAGCGTTGGCCGTCTTGTACCCAATACACGCCACCAGTCTTTTTATCTTGGAGCAATGCACCACGGGGATAGGAACTCTCTAACGAAAGCAGGGGACCGTCCGTGTACGCCACAAGATCGTCTTCGGTTGCTTCTTCAATTTCATCCGGATTGAATCCCAGTTTACGGAAAACATCCATGGAAGCAATTTTTCGTTTTGCATCACCATCTAAAAGATAAAGGTCGCCGGACGCACTTTGCAATAGCGAGTAATTGGGGAAGCGCATCCCTGTTCCTTCGGTGTACGCATCTACATCCGCCTGACTGATCGGCAATATGTCCTTCTCGCTAAACAGAGAGAGGAAGACGGACTTGGACGAGAATTTGCGTTTTTCTCCATTAGCAATTCGCCAAATATCTTTGCTTCCGGCAACTTGGACGAGCGAACCGTCCGGGTAATGCAAAGAAAACCAACGTTGCCAAATGTTCACGAAATTGATGTTGCCATGAAGATGTGGCGTATAGGTGTAGAGCACTGAGGTCGCTTTGTTGGCGAAGGTGACCGGTGTTCCGTCGATGTCTTTGGTGATACCCGGACCAATGCCACTGATCGTTGTTCCTTTGGTTTCAAGGTCGGGGAGATAGCGGTTGCGAATTTGGCGGGCTGCGCCTTCGACCTGCTTAGCGAAGCCTTTCCAAGGAATCACGTCCGGATCATCTTTTGCACAAGAATCACAGACCGCGAAACCGGCTGCCCAGTCGTATTGCCCTTGCGTTGGGCGCTTTGCTTCAACCAGGCTTTGTTCGCGCTGAAGCAAGGCGAGAAGGAATTTTGGCGAGATCGTGTATGTCGTCGCCGCACGGGAAATAATTTCTGCCGCTGTTTTTGTCACGCCATCAACATCCGGCGCATAATAATAGGCCAAACTCGAGCTTTTCTGCATGAGAAATGACTGCAGCTGTGTCAGGCTCATGGCCGCGCTATCGACCAATTCATGGTCAGAAAGCAGGTTGTTTGGCACACCGGCTGCGAAAGCAGAAATCGGCGAGAAAAAAGGCACTACCAAGGCAAGAAAGACAGCAGTTTTTTTGTTTAGAAAGAGGCTCATAGCACCAGATAGTGTACGTGGAGACGGGCGTAGTCGCAAGTTGAGGATTCCACAAGGGGATGATGTATCCCAGCATTCCTCAATCTCTATTCTTGCATTCTCGATCAGTGTTATACTTTATGCGATATGTTGTCTGAACATCCTGAGGCGGCATTGCGGTGGAATGACGGTAAAGAACGGTTTTGAGGTAACGCGTGACTCAGAACGGGTTGCGGAAATCTGTTTCGTCAGTGCGGACGGTGAATTATCGACGTTCCGTTCGGCCTAATTTTTGGTTTTTTGGTATGAGTGAGTCGCATGAAGGGCAGCAGAAGCTCGGGGCGTTTTTTGCGACGGCGATTTCCGGCAATGATATTTTGAGTTCTGCGCTCTATGTCTCGGGCATCGCTGCAATTTTTGCTGGCGTCTACGCGCCGCTCGTGTTGCTTGGTGTCGTCGGCGTGCTTTTTTTGTACCGCACCGTCTACCGTGAAGTTGTTGAAGCACTACCAGTCAATGGGGGAGCCTATAACGCACTTTTGAACGGCACCTCAAAAACAATCGCGGCCATTGCTGGCGTCATGACGACACTGTCTTATATCGCGACTGCAGTCATTTCAGCCAAGACAGCGATCGAGTATCTTTTTGTTTTTCTCGAGAAATTTTTTGCGAGCTACGGCATTCCAATCAGCGGTGCAAGTCTGGCAGCACTCGTTATGCCAGCGATCATTTTTTTACTTCTCGTGTTCGCGGTCCTTGTGGTGCTTGGGGTCAAAGATTCTGCACGCGTTGCGGCGGGAATTTTTGCCTTCCATATTTTTTCACTGTCTGCGTTTATTGTGGCGGGACTGTATTTGTTGTTGACCCATGGTGTTACTGTTGGGCATGAAAACGTGTTGGCGACCAAAGAAATCGTTCAAGGTCATGGTGGACTCCTCAAAACATTATTCCTCGGCTTCTCTGCCTCACTCCTCGGTGTTTCTGGATTTGAAAGTTCAGCGAATTTTGTTGAAGAACAAAGGCCTGGTGTTTTTCGCAAAACCTTGCGGAACATGACGCTTGGTGTGCTGATCTTCAACCCCGCCATCGCGTACGTCGTGCTGAACGTCCTACCGCTTTCACGCATTGCCACCGTGAAAGACTTCTTGCTTGCTGATGCAGCCTTCTCGATGGGTGGTCTGTTTTTTCTTGGTTGGATTGCCATCAATGCGTTCTTCGTTCTTTCTGGAGCAGTGCTCACGAGTTTCATTGGCGTCTCGGGCTTGGTAAACCGGATGTCCCTCGATGCTTGTCTGCCAGGGTTCTTAGCGAAAGAGAATAGCCGTGGTTCGCATCCACGTATTGTTGGTGTGTTTTTCTTGCTCTGTACGTCCATACTCCTCGTCACGCACGGCGATTTATTGTCACTTGCGGGCGTGTATACCGTGAGCTTCCTCAGCGTCATGACCTTTTTCGCCGGGGCAAATCTCGTGCTTCGGAAGACACGTCGCGATTTGAAGCGGCCCTATGTCGCGCCACTCCCATTTGTGGTCTTGGCCATGGTCACAACATTGGTTGGCCTTTTGGGGAATCTTTCCATTGATCCGAAAAATGCTGAATACTTCCTCACGTATTTTATTCCAGCGATCATTATTACTCTTTCGGTTATTTATCGAGCTGACCTCTATTCCACACTCAAAAAGTTTTTCTGGTTCGCGCCGCCGCTGCATCGTTGGTTTGAGCGTCTCTATCAACGGACCCATGATGAGGAGATCCATGTCTTCATCCACCACCCGAGCCGTCTTGCTTCCATTTTGGATTACATTCGAAAAAACGAGACTGCACAGCATGTGACATTAGTGCATTGCGAACATGGTCACGAAAACCGCTCGGCGCGCATGAAAGAGATTTTGCATGGCCTTCAGGAAGCTGGTTTTCTTTCCAACTTTACTTTGAAAGTTTCCTACGCGACCGATGTATTCGGGCCCGAGGCCGTCAAGAAATATGCGGCAAAAAGAAAGTTGCCGCTCAATAGGATTTTTATCGGCTCTATTCACCACACACACGAATTTGATTACCAGGATTTCGGCGGTGTGCGCATCATTCATTAAGGAGCAACAGCTATGAAACAAAAAACGTTCCAATCGTTGTTCTTTCTCGCAACACTCAGCGGTGTACTGCTCCTCACTGGCTATATCTTATTGCCATTTTTTGCCTCGCTCATCCTTGCTGCAGTGTTCGCGGTGATGTTCTTGCCGGTCTACAAAAGAGTCCTCCGTTTTGTGGGCGGTCGACGTGGAGTTGCGGCAGGGATTGTGCTGTTGCTCGCTTCGCTCCTCTTCTTCGTACCCGCCTTGCTGCTAGGCGGTAAAATCTATATCGAGTCGCGCGATTTTTACACGGCAATTCGGTCAGATCAAGAAAAGATCATTGGCAACTTTCAAGAATTGTGGAGCCAACAAAAAACGCTGTCCCGCTATCTCCCGGAACTGCCAACAGATTTTCGTTCCATTCTTGAACAGGTAGTCGGCTGGTTGGTTGGACATCTGGGCGGTTTCTTTTCTGGCACGCTTCAGGTCTTCATGAGTCTCTTTGTTGGAATCATTGCATTCTATTACTTCCTCAAAGATGGCCCAAAATTCATCACTAGCATGATGGTCTTAAGCCCGCTTCCGGATGCATATGATCGGCAAATTCTTTCGCGCATCCAGTTGGCAATCACCTCCGTCGTTCGCGGCTCACTCCTTGTCGCGCTCATCCAAGGGTTGGTTTCAGGAATCGGCTATATGCTGTTTGCTGTTCCTGGCGCCGCATTTCTTGGCGTGCTAACGGCGATTGGTGCACTGGTGCCGGGAGTCGGCACTGCAGCGGTGATTTTGCCAATCGTTCTTTTCTTGTTCCTCTCGGGCAATGTCGGAAGTGGTATTGGACTCCTCTGTTGGGGCATTGTCGCCGTCGGGTTGATTGATAACCTATTAGGGCCGCGTTTGGTTGGCCGTGGCTTGCGCATCCATCCTTTCTTCGTCCTCGTCTCTGTCCTCGGCGGCGTCACGATTTTTGGTCCATTTGGCTTTAT
>CALRHY010000009.1 GCA_943359495.1 Candidatus Uhrbacteria bacterium RIFOXYB12_FULL_58_10 | reverse complement strand
GTTCCACTGTCTGCAACTGCTGCTGGTCTCGCCGAATTACGTCGCGTCATTCAGGAAGCAGAAGATCGGCGGAAATTGCTTGGGCAGCGGACCATTCTTTTTGTTGACGAGATCCATCGCTGGAACAAAGGCCAGCAAGACGCGCTGCTCCCAACCGTTGAACAGGGGATCATGACACTGATCGGCGCGACGACAGAAAATCCCTCTTTTGAAATCAATGCAGCGCTCCTTTCGCGTGCGCGCGTGTTTGTTTTGGAGCAACTCACTCCCGCCGACATTCGGACACTTCTTGATCGGGCGCTAGTGGATCGGGAACGCGGCCTCGGTCTTGTTGCGGAACAGGTTACTGTTGATTCGGCAACAGTAGACTTTCTGGCACACACAGGAAACGGCGATGCCCGTGCTGCGCTGACTGCGCTTGAGACTGCAGTGCTGGGTCTTGGTGGAAAGAAAGGGGAGGTGACGCTTGCTGGGATCAAGGATGCGTTGCAAAAAACCCATCTCCTATACGACCGGGCTGGCGAGGAGCATTACAATAGTATTTCTGCCTTGCACAAAAGTATGCGTGGCTCAGATGCTGATGCGGCTCTCTACTGGATGGGGCGCATGCTCGAAGCAGGCGAAGATCCTTTGTACGTCGCGCGCCGGGTCATCCGTTTTGCTTCGGAGGACATCGGTCTCGCGGATCCCCAAGCGTTGACGCTTTCCGTTGCTGCGTACCAAGCCTGTCACTGGGTAGGCATGCCGGAGTGCTCGCTCATGTTGACCGAAGCGGTCGCCTATTGTGCGCGGGCAAAGAAATCGAACGCCCTGTATACGGCCTATCATGCCATAAAAAAAGATATTGCCGATAATCCGCCGTATCCGGTCCCTCTTCACATCCGTAACGCATCGACCGGTCTTATGAAAGATTTGGGCTACGGGAAAGGTTATAAGTACAACCCAGATTTTTCTGAATCGGTCGACCAAGAATATCTCCCTGATGCGTTGCGTGGACGGAAGTATCTCGAAGAGTGAAGCGTGATAGAATGGGCTGGTACGTAGGGAAGTAAGGGTGTAGGGCAGTATGTTTTGAACGCAAGTCCTTACGCTCCTACCTCACCCTACTCCCTTACTCTTCCATCGCGCTGTGTCCAAAAAAATCCTACTCATTCTCAGTATCCTTGCGGCGGGGGTTTTCTCTGCCTTTGCTTGGATGTTGTATCTTCAGACGCCGCAGTTTATTTTGGGGGAAATGCAGCGCGGATTATCGCAGACAAAGACTGTGCGATTTTCTGTTGATGCAGCTGGTAGCGGCACCGTTCCTTTGTCGTCTCTTTCTGCGATTTTGACTGGTACACCTGGGCAAGTGACACAAAAGAACGGCGCGTTTTCCTTTCAGGGAATGGTGGATGTAGACGCGCGCGATCTCGGCACACTTTTGAGCGAGACTAATGGTCGCATCACATTGCGTGAAGCAGTGAAAGAATCTTTGGAGGGAAGTGCTCGATACATCACTGCGGGTGGGAAACGTGCGATTCGTTTTGATCGCGTCCCTACAGAAGACTCGTTGGCAAAAACTGCACTGCAAGATCACTGGGTAACATTGTCACCAGCGTCACTTGCTGTTCCATTTTTGCAGCAAGGTGTTTCTGTTTCACTTGTTGAAGGCACCGAAGAACGCATCCGCACACTTTTCCGTAAGACCTCTTTTTTTCGCTTCAAGGAACGGTTGGCGGATACGAAGGAATATGGCAACGACGCATACACATACGTCGTCACGTTCCGCCCGGAAGCAATGAAGGCGTTTATTGGCGTGTTGGCGACTTTACGTGAGCAGCGCTCGCTGAACGATGAGGAACTTTTCCGATTGGATACGGAGCTCGCTCGCTTTCGTGTTGTACAAATGCAGTTGTCGATACGGAAACGAGATTTCGCATTGCAACAGGCGCACATTGACATGCACTATCAGAATCCGGAAACACAAAGTTCATTGCTGTTTACGGTCAATCTTCGTCCCGTGCGTTGGAATGAGCCACTGGCGATTTCTTTTCCCAAAGAAGCGCAGTCCATACGCGGTGTATTGACTGCTGCTGGCGTGACCGGTCTTTCGCTTGCAGACGGCCGACCGGGCGAAATGCAAACCGCATCATCGACAGAAACAGTGGTCGACGGTTTTGTTGTGGCAAGCTCGACCGCTTCAGTCGCCAAAGAGGAAGACGAAGATCATGATGGCCTAATAGAGACGCTCGAGGCATTTTATGGGACAGATGCCCGGAACCCGGACACGGACGGCGATGGGTATCAAGATGGGTACGAGGTGAACCATGGGTTTAATCCGACCGGCCCAGGACAATTGTTCGGTTTTGGTCGCTAGAAGTTACGTGTTTCTTTGCTCTTCTCTCGTCCGATCGATATGGGGTTTGGGGGCTGCCTCGCCCTGTTTGAGCGATCTGGTGAAGCTTTTGGCAGAGCGTTGAGCGAGTTCTCCCGACCTCAAAATCTTTTTGGTTCTTTTGGAATTCGCCAAAAGAATGTCGGCGACCGTCAGTTTCGTGACCGACATCGTGAATCCACCCAAAGGGTCCATCCTTGGCCAAAGGCCTCCCTTTGGGATGGGGCCGCCTTCGGGGGGATGATAGATAGACTGTAGATACATAGGATCATGATATCCTGTTTGTATGCGTCACTACACTTCTCACAAAAAGGCGAGCCAGAAAAAAGTCGCGCGAAGCAGCGGTTCACCCATTGACCGTCGTTTTCGCATTCTGTGTGTCGGTTTTTGCTTTTTGGGAGTTGTGGTCGCGGCCCGGCTTTTCTCGCTCCAAGTGCTTTCGCATACACTCTACGAAGATCTCGCGGCAAATGCGCACGATGTTCTTGAACAGCTTGTGCCTGTGCGCGGTGATATCTTGATTAAAGATCCGGACGGGACGTCCTATCCTGTTGCGACAAACAAAGATACCTTCCAAGTCTTTGCTGAGCAACGGAATGTGAAAGAGAAGGAAAGAACGGCTGATCTCCTTGCGCCGATGTTGGTCATTGATCGCGATGAACTCTTTAAAAAACTCCAAGGCGATGGGTTGTATGCTCCGTTGGCGCGTGGGGTGAGCGAGGACCTTGTCGACCAAATGCGCGATCTGTTCAAAACAGAAAAATTGGCAGGTATTCACATGAACCGTGAGCCAGCGCGGACGTATCCGGAAATGGCCATGGGCGGCCATGTGCTTGGTTTCGTTGGTGCGGACAAAGATGGTGCGCTGCGTGGCCGATATGGGATCGAGGGCTATTGGAACAAGGAACTTTCAGGGGCGGCCGGAGAATTAAGTGCGGAGAAAGATGTTGGCGGGCGTTGGATCCCTGTTGCGGATCGGACGCTCAATCCGGCACAGGACGGCGCAGACGTTGTTTTGACCATTGATCGAACGATTCAATTTTTTGCTTGTGAACGTCTCAAGGCTGCTGTGGCAAATCACCAAGCCGACGGCGGTTCCGTTGTCATTCTTGATCCAAAAACAGGCGCCGTACTTGCCATGTGTGGTGCACCGGATTTTGATCCAAATACCTACCAAAAAACCGCGGATATTTCTGTCTTTAACAACCCGGCAATCTTTGGCCAATACGAACCCGGATCGGTGATGAAGGTGATCACCATGGCCGCTGGGATTGATCGCGGTGTGGTGGGGCCAAAAACGACCTACGAAGACACCGGAGAATTTAAAGTCGGTCCATACACCATTCGCAATTCTGACGGTAAGGCGCATGGCATTCAAACCATGACCCAGGTTTTGGACGAATCTTTGAACACGGGAGCGATTTTTGTTCAGCGCGCTGTTGGTAGCGACGCGCTGCGCGACTATTTTGAAAAGTTTGGTTTTGGTGCAACGACCGGCATCGAATTGGCGGCCGAATCACCAGGCGACCTTTCCTTGCTCAAGAAAAAAAGCGATATTTATTTTGCCACTGCCTCCTATGGGCAGGGGATGAGCGCGACACCGCTCCAACTCGCATCCGCGTATGGGGCAATCGCAAACGGTGGAGTTTTAATGCAGCCGCAGATTGTTTCCGACGTGCGCTGGTCTGATACACACCACGAAACGCATGACCCAAAGCAGGTGCGTCAAGTGATTAGTGCTCGGACCGCTACATTGCTTGGCGGAATGCTCGTTTCTGTGGTAGAGAATGGGCACGGGAAAAAGGCAGGTGTCCCAGGTTATTGGATCGCTGGCAAAACCGGTACCGCCCAGGTACCACGCGACGACGGCCCGGGCTATAAAGCAGATGTCACTATTGGGACTTTTGCTGGTTTTGGTCCTGTCGAAGACCCGAAATTCGTCATGGTGGTCCGGGTCGATCATCCACGCGACGTCCAGTATGCAGAGAGCTCAGCTGCGCCAACCTTTGGTGAAATCGCCAAGTTCTTACTCCAGTATTATCATGTGCAGCCGACACGGGCGGTGAAGTAACAACATCCTATGCGTTTTCTGTTAAAAAAAATCTTGATTCCACTGGCCACCGCGGTGTTGAAAAAATATCATCCATTGATCATTGCGGTCACCGGGACTGTTGGTAAGACGTCGACCAAACAGGCGATTGCTGTCGCCCTTCGCGGGACACGGACGGTGCGTCCATCGGAAAAAAATAATAATACCGAAATCGGTTGCGCAGTTACCATCCTGGGCATGTCTTCGCCAGGGCGTTCGGTACTTGGCTGGATCGCAGTCTTTGTCCACGGCATCCGTTTGTTGCTTACCACTGATTCGACATATCCCTCCGCACTTGTCCTTGAATTTGGCGCGCAAGCATCCGGTGACATTTCCCGATTGTGTAAACTCTTTCCGCCAACCGTTGGTGTCCTGACGACGATTGGCGCGACACACGCTGTTGGTTTGGGTGGAATAGAAGGGGTCATCCGTGAAAAGAGCGCGCTGATCGCCGCCTTGCCCCAAGATGGATTTGCGGTGATTAATGCCGATGACGATCTTGTCCTTGCGCAGGCGACCAAAACGCACGCCAAAGTGGTGCGCTACGGCTTCTCGGAAAAAGCCACCGTGCGCGGCTTAGAAGCCCATCCGATGATTCGACGCGATGAGAAGCGGGGATTGTTTGTGGAAGGGATGACCTTCAAGATCGAAGTCGGCGGCAGTGTCGTCCCAGCGGTTGTTCCTGGCGTGCTCGGTATGCCGGCCGTTTCTTCGGCGCTTGCCGGCGTCACTGTCGCTACTGTCCTCGGTACGAATCCACTGATTGCAATTGAAGGACTGCAAAAATTCGTCGCGGAAAAAGGCCATCTGCGCGTTATTGATGGAATCAAATACGCAACATTGATTGATGACAGCTATAATGCTTCGACGAAATCCATGATCGAAGCGCTGCGTGCGTTGCGCTCGATTCCCTTGGACGAAGGCGAGGAGCGTATTGCTGTCCTTGGTGATATGCGCGAGATGGGTGCGCTCTCCGAACAAGAGCATGCCGCCGTTGGCAAAGCAGTCGTCGAGTGCGGCGTTGATCGCTTGATAACGGTTGGTGAAATGAGCAGAGATATCGACCGCGCGGCCCGTGCTGCCGGCATGGCCGAAGAACGCATGACGCATTTTCCAGAAACAGAAGCCGCGGGAAAGTTTGTTCAAAGCATCATGGAACGCGGCGACATTATCCTCATCAAAGGATCGCGCGGCATGCATATGGAGGCAGTGGTGAAAGAATTGATGGCCGAGCCATTACAGGCAGAACAATTGCTCGAATGGGGTGAGCCGACGACGTAAGAAAATGAAACGGGAGATAAAAAAAGAACCGCGGCAGGGGAGCGCCTGTACGCGGTTTTTTACGTCACGCTTGGCCGCGTGCGCGCGGCGTCTGTGGAAGACGCAGCATTTCTTTGTCTTCTGATTCGTCTGCACACGCGCAGGCGTGTTGTTCTACGCAGCACGTGAGGATGTGCGCGACTCCACCAGAGATGGTGATGTTGCCGTCGTCATGACGAAATGGAATTGGATCCGTTTCATCCATCACTTGGTCAATGACCTCAGCCCACTCTGCTTCTGGAATCTGCGGGTGTTTGTTGGAAAGTTGCAGGGCTGCCTCGACTGAGTAACACACATAGAGGATCTGCTGTTGTCCTGTCCATACCGTGATGATTGCAAAGTGGTCGTTCGTTGTGGTCAGGATGGCGAAATAGCAAATCGTTGGATCGTCATTCTCTTCGAATGGTGGCGGTGGCGCCGGGTCCGCGGTTTCTGCGAACACCTCCTCGAGGTATTGAGCGAAGAGGTACGCCGCGTCGCCACGCACGCGGGTAATGGGGGTGTCGTTTGTCTTCGGTAGATGTACTCCTGCGCGAAGCCTTTTCTTCTGCTTGGCTGTTATCCAAAGTTGTTGTGCAAGAGCAGATCGTAAGCCTTGCATTGATTCTACAACATAGAGATAGCTGGCTTCTGGCGGCTCTTCATCGGTGCCAATGTGGACAATCAAGACACACTGTCCACCTTCGTGACCTTGGCCAATCGACAGGACCTGTGCTCTGCATTTTTTTCCCATGCTTCCCTCCGTTTCGACCGGCATGGTGTACCATAGAGGGTGTTTCTACGCAACGATGTGTGCCCTATCGACAAAAGGCTCTCTTTGCGCTATGATCTTCACTTATGGACAGAGAACGCATCCAAAAAGTACTGGACGAGCGCAAAGAGCCTGCGTTTCGTGCAAAACAGATCATGGCCGCTATCTATGGACAGCGTATTTCTTCGTGGGAGCAAGCGACCTCTCTTTCCAAAGAGCTGCGTGATGCGCTTGTGGATGTTCCCGTCTCGACACTGACATTGTCGCACCGCGCCCAAAGCAAAAAGGATGGAACAGTGAAAGCCTTGTTCACGCTTGCGGATGACAAAGAAATTGAAGCCGTCATGATTCCGAACGGCGATTTTCGGACAGTCTGCGTTTCTTCGCAGGTTGGCTGTGCAATGAAATGCTCGTTTTGCGCAACTGGCACCATGGGCTTGAAACGGAATTTGAGCGCTGATGAAATTGTCGACCAGGTGTTGTTTTTTGAAAAAGAATTGGCGCCAAAAAATGAGCGCGTCACCAACGTCGTTTTCATGGGCATGGGCGAGCCGTGTGCAAATTTGGATAACGTTTTTGAATCCATTCGGATCATGAACTCGAAAGATGGCCTCGGGATCGGCGCGCGAAAAATTTCCATTTCCACATGCGGCATTGTCCCTGGCATTCGTCGGATTGCAGAATTTGATTTGCAAATTAACCTTGCTGTTTCTTTGCATGCACCAACCGACGATGTCCGTTCGGAGATCATGCCAGTGAACAAGGCCTATTCGATCGGCCAAGTATTAGATGCCTGCCGCGACTATCTGCGGCAGACCAACCGCAAGCTGTTTTTTGAATACGTCATGTTGAGCGGCATCAATGACAGTATCGAACAGGCGGATGAATTGGGTGCCGTGCTCAAAGATTTTCGTCCGTTGATTCAGGTCAACCTGATCCCATTCCACCAATCTTTTTTCGAATTCCGCCCGACTGCCCGCGCAGCCATTGAGCGGTTTCAATCCATCGTCCTCGCGGCTGGTATCCCATGCACCATCCGCCACAGCGCCGGCGTCGATATTGCCGCTGCCTGCGGACAGCTGGCGTTGGAACGGAAAGACAAATAAAAAAATATCGTCTAACAGAGGAGGGGTGTCATGGCAGATCTTTGGAGGATCGTAAGCGGACCTGGTTCGCGGGAATTGGCTGCAGCGATTACTGCTCAGACTCCGGTTGCTTTGCAAATAGAGATCTATGATCGTTATGAGACGCGTCGTTCTGTGTGGGTGGTCTTCGTTAGTGCAGCATGTCGGCAAAAAACCGTGATATGGGATGTACGGAGCTTTAATCTCTACGACACGATGGCCAAGAAAAAGCTTGTCGGTAGAGGTGGGACAGGGGACTACGACGCGGCGTGTGCAGATGGGCGTCCGATCAAGCAAAAGTACGTCGGTCGTCTTCATCTCGACAAGGCCTGATGGCCAAACAGACGAATCCGGCGGCTGTGTAAAACGGTCGCTTTTTTATACATATCGGGTATTGCGGCAGCAAGTTCTCGATGGTATACTCGCCCACGCAACCCGCTGTCTGCGGGTATAGTTTAGTGGTAAAACGGCTGCTTCCCAAGCAGCAGTCGCGGGTTCGATTCCCGCTACCCGCTCTCTTCGACGCACCAGACGTTTGCTCAGAGTCTTCGACCAATATAATGATGCGCCACCTTAGCTCAGCTGGTAGAGCAATGCTTTCGTAAAGCAGAGGTCCCGGGTTCGACTCCCGGAGGTGGCTCCATTCGACTCCGCACGCCAGACGCGTGCTTCGCTCATGGCCTTTGGCCACAGGTTATATATAAGGGACATTTGCTTTTTCAAAGGAGTCGAATGCCCTGAGCCTGTTGAAGGACACGGCTTCGTCTACATTCTCCAATGTAGCGATGGATCGTATTATGTTGGGTCGAGCGAAAATGTGGTGCAAAGAATTGCAACACATAACGCGGGACGCGGACCGTTGTGGACTCGTGAACGTTTGCCTGTCGTGTTAGTCTACGTTGAAGATCACGAAAGTTTCGCAATAGCACGTCGTCGCGAAGAACAAATAAAGGGCTGGTCACGAATCAAAAAAGAACGCCTGATTCGTGGAGAGTGGAAAAAGCAGATGGCCTCATCGTCTAGCCCGGTCTAGGACACTGCGTTCTCAGCGCAGGAACACCGGTTCGAATCCGGTTGGGGCTACCAAAGCAGACGCCGATCTCACAAGGATCGGCTTTTGCTTTTCCGACGCGGTGTAAAGTTCTTGAGATATTTCTAACACAAGGGAAAGTACTTCGTGATCCGAGGCTGCTCTCGGCGTAAGGATCGCTGGAGTCGGAGGCTCGAGGCTTTGTGTACGTGCGTGTACATGAGGCCTCGTTTTTTTATTGCTTTTTTTCTCCTGCAGGACGTATACTTTTTATAAGATTCTTGACCCCCCCTCATTCGTATGCGCAATCGCTCAACCGTTTTAGCTATCGTCGCAGGTGTTGGAACAATGCTCCTTGTGGGCGCAGGCTGCTCGTCTTACGCACCTAGCAACACGCAGAGTGCACCAGTGCCTGTTGAAATACAACCAAGCGCACAAGCTGGTGCCACTGTCGAAGCAAACGTGAACGCCAAAGAAGCGGACGTCGAGAAGATGTTTGACGACAGCATGAAAGAGGCAAACGCGAACGAGCCGCAGCCATCGGATTCGTTGTAGTCGCACAAAAGAAAAACACCCCATTTGCGTGGGGTGTTTTTTTGTCTTCGCGTGTTAGAAGTTCATACTGATGCTTGGTGCACTGTCCTGGTCTGCGGCTGGATCGTATTCGGTGGTTGTCGTGACGTCTGCGCCAAAGGTGTAGTTGGTGAAGAATGCGTCGGAGACATCATCGATCTTTTTGTTCCAGTCGTTGCCATAGAGGCCTTTTGCAACATCTTCCGTGGCAACCCAACGGAGGGAACCACCTTTACCAACGACGTAGACTTTGTTGAGCGTGGCGAATTTCACCATGCGTGCGGCTGGGCGGTAGACGACGTTTTTACCAAGGCCCATCTTTGCGATGGTCTCAAGGGTCACAGTGCTGATGCCACCGAAATCTGGGTACCAGCCGCCGAAAATGCGTTCATTTGGGAAAGCATGACGCTTACAATCAGAACCGTAGTAGTAGACGGCGTTATCCGTTTGCGTTTCTTTGTTGCCGTCATCAGGAAGCTTGAAGAGGGAACCAGGGATAAATGGGCATTGGCCTGGCTTCGAGAATTCAACAGAAACCGTGTTGAGGGCGACATTGTCAGCAGTCGTCTTGATGAGAGCGACACCTGGCTGTGTTCCTTTGAGGGTGAAAGTCACGCGTCCGGTGGTGTCTGTGGTTCCAGAAGCAGCGGAAAACGTTGTTCCCGGAAGTGGGGTGCTGATCGTCACTGTCTTCGCGACGACTGGTTTGTTTGCGCCATCGCGGAGCGTCACGCTGACGAGCGCAGTACTAACACCATCAGCCAAGAGTGCCTTTGGATCGACTGTTACGAGAGAATAGACACGCGAGACAGTTGTTTCGGTTCCTGTCGGTTCTGGATCACACGGGATCAATGCGTTCAAAGTTAATGCACACGGTCCTTCACCCGTTGTTGTTGGCGGTGGTGGGGTGCAGGGATGGGTTGTGGTCGGCACGCACGGCTCCTCGGTTGTCGTGGTCGGTTCACACGGAATCAATGCGTTCAAAACGGTTGGGCAGGGATTTTCGGTCGTCGTTGGCGGTGGTGGCGTGCAGGGCTGTGTCGTTGTGGGAACGCACGGTTGTTCTGTCGTCGTGGTTGTTGGTGTGCACGGCTGGGTTGTGGTTGGGACGCATGGTTGCACGGTGACGGTCGTTGGTCCTGGGACACAGCGGAGCGTCACGCCGGGTGGGCAGATGTTGCTCGCGAGTCCAATCACTGAGTTGGTCACAGTGCCGTCAACAAAAGTCACGGTTTGCGTTTTGGCAACTGCCGAGCCGGTTGCGCCATAGGAGGTCAAGACATAATAGGTGCCGCCTTGGATGGTAAAGCTGATTTTTCCTTGGGCATCAGTCAAACCAACGGCATCTGCCTTGCTGGTGTTCGAGGCAATGTTATCTGCGACTTGGGTCTGCGCAAGGTCTTTAAAGACGGTTACTGTCGCTCCAGAAAGCGGGACGCTATTCAAATCAGTCGCTTTAATCACGGCATTCGGACCGACCAGTTTGAGTTGGATTGTCTTCTGGTTCAAAACATCATCATTAATCGTGAAGTTACTGACCGAGGTTGTCGCACCTGCCAGACCAAAATCATATTTGGTGTAGAGGTAATATGTTCCAGAAGGGAGGTTGAAATGCTTCATACCTTGGGCATCGGTCTTACCTGTTGCGTCACTCGCGTTGACATTCGAATTGTAATCGTCGGCGATTTGCGTGTAGCCCGCATCTTTATAGATTGTGACATCGGCTCCGGCAACCGGGCTGCTGTTGATGTCCGTGATCGTGACATCGGTGTTGATGCCAACGCTCACTAGCTGGAAGATGCGCGGATTTTGTACGCCGCTCGCCACGGTCCAGTTACCAATCGAGGAAACAATGCCTTGGCTCACTGGAACGGTGTATTTCGAAGAAACATAATACGTCCCTGCCGCCAATTGGAAATAGACTTTGCCTGTTGCGTCTGTTGTGCCTATTGCGTCTGTTTGGCTGACATTCGAAAGTTGGTTGTCGGCGATTTGTGTGTAGCCAGCGTCTTTGTAGACGACGATGGCTGCGCCGGCGAGTGGATTGTTTAAGACGTCGGTGATGCTCACTGTTGCATTATTGCCAACAAAGACCAGTTGGATGTTTTTCTGCTGGGCAACGCCGCTCGCTGCGGTGATATTGGTGACAGAATTGACTTTCCCCGCTAAGCCAAGATCGTAGCTGGTATAGAGATAGTAGCTTCCGGCAGGGACGGTGAAGCTTGCTTTCCCTTGTGCATCGGTTTTTCCTGAGGCGTCGGTTGTGCTGCCTGCAACTGCTTGGTCGTCAGCAATTTGCGTATAACCAGCATCTTTGTACGCGGTCACCAGTGCGCCCGTGAGCGGACTGCCGTTGATGTCGGTCACGGTCGTCGTGAGTGCAGCTCCCGGAACCGCCGGCATCACGATGACTGATCCGGTGTTTGAAGAAATCACGGCTGAGACAGGCGTTCCCACCAAAAGGGTTGCCCCTAAGACGAGCGCCGAAAGTGTGCGCATACGAAACAGTTAGAATGAATTATTTTTCCTTATACTACTCTTAAAAATGAGCTTCTTCAATCGCAGAGCTATTTGTAGATGCACAGGAGCGTACCCATACCGCGGTTTTTTGTTACCAAGATGACTCTTTTTTTTTCAGCGGATTTCCTGCGCATGCTTTTTCCTCATCGCCTCGCGTGCTATACTTTCTCCATCATCCCATCACCACCGTGCAATGTCTGACACGATGATCCATTTTGAAAACGTCTCGAAGATCTACCCGCCGGATTCGGTGGGTGTGCGTAATATAAACCTCCGTATCAAACCGGGGGAATTTGTTTCGGTGATCGGGCAGAGTGGCACGGGAAAGACGACACTGGTGCGGCTACTAATTGCCGAAGAGCGGCCATCGCACGGGAAAGTGTCGATTGGCGGTTGGGACATCACACGTATCAAAGACCGTGACGTCCCAGGACTGCGACGGCAGATTGGTGTGGTCTTTCAGGATTTTAAATTACTCCCGCAGAAAACGGTCTGGGAGAATGCTGCTTTTGCATTAGAAGTTGCTGGTGTTTCACCAAAGCGCATCCAGAGCACGGTGCCGCAAGTACTGAAGATTGTCGGACTCGAAAACAAGATGCATCGCTATCCGCGTCAACTTTCGGGTGGTGAACAACAGCGTGTGGCTATTGCTCGCAGTCTCGTCCATCGCCCAAAAGTGTTGGTTGCAGATGAGCCGACGGGGAACCTGGATTCATTGAACACCCGCGAAATCATGGATTTGCTTTTGAAAATCAATGAATTTGGCACCACAGTGCTCCTCGTGACCCATAACCGCGAAGTCGTAAACGCCTTACATCGCCGCGTCGTCACCTTGGACGGTGGGCGCGTGGTGAGCGACCAAGAAGTGGGGCGGTACTACCTATGATCTCGCTCTATCGCATCTGTAAATTCGCCTTCAAGGATTTTTGGCGCAACATCTGGCTGTCGTTTGTTACGACCAGCATTCTTGCGCTCGCCTTCCTTTCGATAAACGTCTTGTTCGTTTTGAATTTGCTTGCCCACAACGCCATTACCGCTGTCGAAGAGCGGGTCGATGTCTCTGTCTACTTGGTTCCAGGGACGAGCGAAGAAGTAATTAAAACCATTCGCAGCTATCTGTTGGCGCAACAGCATGTGAAAGAAGTGCAGTTGACTTCTTCGGATGAAGCGCTACAGAAATTCCGCGAGCGGCACGCCGATAACCCAGCAATCCTCCATTCTTTGGATACGCTTGATAAAAATCCGCTCGGCCCAAGTTTGTCTGTCCGCGCACGAGCACCGGAAGATTATGTAGCAATCATGCGTGCTTTGGAAAATCCTGCGTTTGCTTCAGCCATTGTTGAAAAGAACTATGACGACCATCGCGTGGTCATTGAACACATCCAGAGCATCGCGACACAGGTAGAGCGCGGAGCGTTGGCAATCTCCGTCCTCTTTTTGCTGATTGCGATCCTTATTGTCTTCAACAGCATTCGCGTGGCCATTTACACGCATCGCGAAGAAATCGGCATTATGAAACTCGTTGGTGCATCGAACTTTTTCATCCGCATGCCGTTCGTGGTCGAAGGGGTTTCCTTTTGTATCTTGGGCCTTCTGATCGCTGCCGCCTTGGTCTTGCCCGGCATCCGTTTCCTTAGCCCAACGGTGATGGAGTATTTCGGCGGTGGGGGAAGCGCCGATCTTTTTGGTTATTATAAAACGCACGCGTTCCAGATTTTCGGTGCGCAGCTCCTTGGTGGAGTCATTCTGACAGCAGCGGCATCGGGTATTGCGGTTGGGAAGTATTTGCGGAGATAGGCGTTTGGGTCATTTTGGTAAAAGAAAATACCTCGGCAAAACCGAGGTATTTTCTTTGGTTCCGGGACATGGATTCGAACCATGATACTGGGCTTCAAAGGCCCATGTCCTACCATTAGACGATCCCGGAATGAAAGGAGGGGTGTCTATCTGGCAGGGATAATAGCAGGTGGTGGGGAGTTGATCAATTGTATGTACGGTCACTCTTGAAGGGGGGCTGTACATCTCCTTGACCACCCCGTCTTTTCCTGATATAAACGATGCTCCGTCTGCAGCGCTCCTGCTGCTACGGAAACCACACAGGAGAAGGAATGCGGGAGCTGCGGGTTGCGGTTGTTTTGAAGAAAAGCAGGCTTGATACATTTCTTGTTGCTTTGCGGAAACGGAATCTCAAAGGGATCGAGTTTGTCTCCTTGTCGGCAAGACCGTATGTCGTGGTCTCAGATGATCTGGAAATAGTTCGCACGGCGCTTGGCGAAAATAAGCGAGGTATCTTTATCGTTGGCCTACAATCATTGTCGTTGGATGCTGCGGAAAAAGAGCGTCATGTTGGCAGATTTTTTGAGGCGCCGTTTCTCGGAACCGTTACCGCGACCGGATCAACGCTCTCGCTTTGGCGAGAAGAGAATGGATTTCCTCCGAGTTCTCGTCGACCGCCAAGGTGATAGGGGACCGGCAAGGCATAGGTGCGGCGCGCGCTTATGCCTTTTTTTATTGCAAGATGACTTTTTCACCATTCTTTCTTATGATGCGAGTATGGTGCTTCTAGAAAAACTGCGTGCCCAACAAAAAAGGATTCTTCGCTGGTATACCGCACACCAGCGCGATTTACCGTGGCGACGGACGAAGGATCCGTACGCTATTCTTGTT
>CALRHY010000008.1 GCA_943359495.1 Candidatus Uhrbacteria bacterium RIFOXYB12_FULL_58_10 | reverse complement strand
TAAAAAATGGGGTACTTGCCACTTCTTTTCCAAAGCTTTTAAAATATCGATATTGAGATCCGCACTCATCAAAATCACCCAATACAAAACATCGGCCAATTCTTCCCCAATATCCGACTTATTCGTTACTATATATTTCTCCATCTCCTCCTTATTTTTCCATTGAAAGTGCTCCATGACTTCTGCTGCCTCTAAAACCAATGACAGCGCGACATCCTTAGGATTATGAAATTGTTTCCAATCTCTAGCATCTCTAAAGGCCAATATCCTATTTGTGAGTTCTTGTAGATTCTTCATAATTTAAGCATTTCTGAAACTACCGTAGTATCTCCATCACCAACCCAATCATCTGCTCCTTCCGTTTCGGCTCACTCTCCGCAACCAACAACGTCAAAGCAGTCAACGCACCAGGGTTGATATTGCGAGCCTTTTTCGCTTTTGCCTTTCGCAAAAACCAAACAAATGCAAAAGCACCGGAACGCTTATTTCCGTCGACGAACGGATGATTTTTCACCATGAAGTACAATAAGTGTGCAGCCTTTTCTTCGACGGTTTCATACACCGCCTTGCCGCCAAACGACTGCATCACGTTCCCCACAATCCCCTCGACGCTACCCGCCGTTCTTTCCTGCGCAAAAATCTCCGTCGCCTCCCCTTTTTTGAGCAGTTCCGTACGCAGGCTCATGATTGCATTCGCCAATTCCGTACCAGCTAGTGTCACCGCTCGCTTTGTGGTTCCAGTCGTTGTCAACGAACCTTTATCGTAGGCATCCAACGACATCCAAGTGCTCGAAAATTCTTTGACCAATTCAAGAATAGCTTTCGGATCAAGCGCAACATGTTCTGGCAACAACGCCTGTATTTCCGAAACAGTCTTCATGAAAGCATCGTAGTTGTGCGCAACTTGCTTGCGATTGATGGTGTAGCCTTTTGTAATGTGCTCTTTTAACGTCTTCGTGGCCCACTTGCGGAATTCGGTGGCTGTTTTGGAATTTACTCGATATCCAACTGATATAATTGCATCGAGGTTATAATACTCAACCAGATACGTTTTTCCATCCCTTGCAGTTGTTGCATTTTTTGCAACAACTGCATTTTTATCAAGTTCTCTTTCTCGAAAAATATTGTTTATGTGTCTTGAGATAACTGATTTATCGCGCCCAAAAACATGAGCGATTTGATCAAGTGTCGCCCAAAGCGTCTCGCGCGCACTATCACCGCGAAGCTCAATAGCACCATTCTTCGCTTGATAGATAACGACATTCTTTTTTGGTTGTTTCTTTCGCATAGCTAGACTTATATTCACACACCAATCTTCCAAATCCCCTTTTCCAAAAAGGCTTCAATTGTTTGCCTCGTTGCTTTGTTTATCAAGTTGGAATGCGAAAGCTTATTGCTTTTCGCGTACGCAGAAAGTGTCACAATACTCTTGCCTTCTAAATACGCTAGACGTTTATGGTAGCTGTTTGTGAGGGCCTTGGCGACGATTTCTTCCATGATACTCGTAATACCCTTCTCATCAAACTCCTTAAACGCTTCGTAATACTTGCTCCGATCAATATATTTGATGTTTATCGGAACAAACCCCTCTCTGATAAGGACATAATTATTCAATACGCGCCCAATGCGGCCATTACCATCGACAAAGGGGTGGGTGTGTTCAAAAATCAAATGCAACCTGGCGATACGTCTGATGATGTTTTCATGACTGCTTGCGTGGTATTCCGCAAGCATTTTTTCAAGTCGCGTCAAAATTTCTTTTGATGCAGGAGCAATATGGCTCCCGACACGCACATACTCCTCATGCATTCTGAATCTCCCCGCAATATCATCACGAATATTTGCGATCAGCATTTTATGCAGCGCCAAAATAACATCCAGCGTCAGCTCCTGCTCCTTCGCTCGTTTTTCTGTGTAAGACACCACGCGGGCAAGATTCTTTGTTTCAAACATCTCCCGTTCGCTGATAAATCGATCAAGATCAATTTGCAGAAGAACCTTCTCCGTTTCCTCAAGGGTCAGTGTGCTGTTTTCAATTGCGTTTGAGTTATATACCTGCTCGGCAACTTCCGCCTCAGAAATAAGAGCGATCAAGGCCTCTTTGCCCGTCGCTATTTTATAGTATCTTTCTCTCAGCGCACTGATTTTATTGAAAACGGCGAATTTCTTAGGCATATGCTGTCAGTATAGACATTTTCACGATTTTGTCAACATAACAGTGAAAAATTGTCCATTTTAATACATCGTTCACGTTTATTGTCTCCCTTACGGTCGGTGAAAACCACCGACTTCAGTCGGCAACTTCCAGTATGTTTCCGTCTATGTCATCCCCGACCAGGATCGGGGATCCACGATGTCGGCCACCGATCCGTGGATCCCTGCCTTCGCTGGGATGACATAGACTTCTAGTCCTGACCGTCAATCCGTCGACTTCAGTCGTCGGTGGTTGAAATATCAAATCCCGTCACAAAACGGGATCTACTGTTGTCTGCGCCACCTTCCTACATCACCCGACTATCATACGCCCAATGGAGGAGGGCTTGGCGTTGTTTTGTGCGGCAAGATGCGTCACCGCGGCGGCAGTTTTTTTGGAGTTGGACGATATGTCGGTACATGGCCCGCCAACGGCGGATTTGGCGGGCATCATCCTCGCTCCGTCGCCCCATATAGTAGCGACAGTACCACTGAAACCAGCCACGGGGATCTTGCGGACGGATCCAGCCCTTTTGTTGCCACACCGCGAGTGGCTGACTCGCATCCACACCAAAAAAATTGAGTCGTTTGTCATACCCCGGCTCCCCTACTGTGTGAAGTTTCGCACCCCGAAACCACGACGCGGGAAATTCTTTTGTGCAATCGCGCATGTAGCGGCCGCCAAACACCCCGAGTGCGAGCATCTGCTTTGGCGTGAGTTCCGGTTTGAAGGCGGAATCAAAATTGCGCCCGACCGGTTCGGTGCACACATACGTGTAGCGTTTCTGCATCTTATCGTTCACTGTCACGCGTACCGGCACACGTTTGCCCATACGAGATGGTTTACGCCGTGCGCGCACGCATGCGGAACAAAAAGTATCCAAACGCAGCTATGCAGAGAATGACCGTGCCAATGACCCCTGTATACAGGCCAGCAAAGCCATCTGCGGAAATATGCTTCATGAATATCCCAAAATACGCCCACACCAGCACCAAGCCATAGGCCATCTGTTTGTCTTTCGGGAGACGCGCGATGCCTATACACGCACCGACAACAAGAATAATGCTCGTCCACAGCGCTTCCGAAATCCCAAACCCATTCCAACCGATGGAGACGAGAAACACCGTCACGTTCGCAATTGCCGCAACGGTGATCCAACCGAAATACACACTAAACGGAATGCGAACGAGCCATTGTTGCGTTTGGTTGTACGTCGCTGAACGCATGAGGTCGGCAATACGGATCAGTAAGACGAGCAACGCGGCCATGATCAGCACAGAAAGACCGATGTAATCGTAATGCCATGCAAATATCCAGCAGATATTTGCGACCGATGTCGCGAGAAACAGCGGATTGATTTTTTTGTAGAGCGTTTCCATTTTCTTCTCTTTCTGAAAAAACGCATACACGATGTACGCGCCAAGCAGCAAATAAATCACCCCCCAAATAGAAAACGTAAATCCAGCGGGCGCAAAAAGATTTGGATACGCATTAGATATATCCCCTGTCGAACGATTGTTGATCGGAAGACTATTCGCCAAAAAGTTTACCGCGACCATTGCCCCGTAGGCGAGAGCGACAAGTATTTTCATGAACATACATTGTGAAGAGAGCATTTACAAAAACAGTATACAGGAAGTAGGACCGTTCTTGATACACAAAAATCCCGCTTCAATGTGGGATTTCATTCCTTCAATATCTCGATGGCGGAGAGGGCGAGATTCGAACTCGCGGCCCCTTGCGGGACACCCGCTTTCCAGGCGAGCGCACTAGACCACTATGCGACCTCTCCGCTTTCAAGATATTTTCTCAAAATATTTTCGATACTCGACTTCGCTTTCCAGGCGAGCGCAACCCAAAGGGTCCCCTTCGGGGCTAGACCACTATGCGACCTCTCCGCTATTGAGACATTCCGTGCACGCGGGATGATACCGTATTCCTTGGGGTCTTTCAAGATAGCGAAAAGGCCGTTTTTTGTCATTGCGTCTTCGAGACCCTGAGGGGTCCCCATTCGGCCCTGAGCTCATGGCCGAAGGTCAGACCCTCGAACGGGAGGAGCGGCTGGCGACGCGGCAATCCAGTCGGTATCGGCGGTTCGGTATCGCGACTGGATTGCCGCAGTCAGACCAGACGTCTTCCTTCGCAATGACGGTTGGAATTTACGGATTCGGAAACGATGCTGGCGTACTGACGCTTGGTGGCAGTCTTGTGGATGTTGGGAGCGTGGCGACGCAGACGGGGCGGAGGGCGACGCATTGGGCTCCGGGTTGTGCGGAGGCCCAGCGGGTGGAAAGTCCGAGGATGACGACAAATGCCGCGATGCTCAGGACTGCACGGCGAATGGAGGCCGTGCGCTGTTTCGACAGGGCAGACAGGCGTTCAGAAAGCGCAGTGCGGTCTTCAAAGGCGACAAACGGCGTACTGGCGCTCCCTTGGCGTTGCGGGTGGCCGAAAAAGACATTGGCGGCTTCTTGGATCGCTTTGCGACCAACGGCACGGACGGCATCTGCGTCGGCACGAAGTTCCAGGTAGTGCTCTTCTGCCAAAAGGAATGCTTGGACACCAGGGATCCAACCAATGGAAGCGCGGACGATCAAGCAGAGAAACTTCACTCCTGGATCTCGGTGGATGCGATGTGCTTCTTCATGATGCAACAAGGCAAGACGGCCTGTCGAAGACAACGCTTCCCAACATGCACTGCTGATGAAAGTAACAGGACGAATCACACCAGCAGTAAAAGCATCAGGCACATCAGACTGAAAGAGGCGGACGTTCGGTGCAAGCGAGAGAAAAGTCTGTTTCGCGGCGCGGTGCTGCATGCGCTGCGTTCGCCAATAGACACCGAGCGCACGAAGGATGCCACGAAGCGGTGCGAGGACTGCCAGCAACACAAAAGGGGCGGCTGCCAAAAAGAGTTCTTTGTGGACGGAGAAAAAACTGCGTGTACACCCGCATGCACTGGCGGCGTACGACGGCGCGATGCGTGCAAGCCAGGTCAAAAAAAAGATCCCGCCTGCGCTCACCAACGCGAGCATTATCCCAACCAACAACCAAACGCGCCGCCTACTCATAGTTTGCGATAACGATCCATCTCATCCAAAAACGAGGAGACAGCAACCTCGCCGAAATCTTTTCGGACCATCGCCAAAAAATCCGCGCACAAGGTCTGGAAAAAATGGCGGCGGTCAGCGGCGGGGCGATAGCGGTAGGCGCCGGCAACCAAGCGGCGTTTCAACACGCCTTTTTCCACCAAGCGTTGCATCACCGTCATGACGGTGGTATAGGCAATTTTCCGAGATTGCAGCATCTCTTCAGCCACATCGCGGACGCTTGCGTCGCTCCGTGCCCACAAGACGCGCATGATCTCGCTTTCGAGCGACCCAAAAATTTTTGGTTTCCGTTTGGCCATATTTAGCCCTTTGTGCCACCAGTCCTATTTTGAAACAACGACACGCCGACTGCGGCAAGGAGCAAAAACAAGGTGAGCGGTAGCAACAGCAACCCCATCATGAAGACAGTATCGATCATTTCAACGCGAATGTTATCCCACGTCGCGTTCCCCGCTGCCGCAAGACTACTGAATTCCTGTTCGATCATGAACGATGCGGCTCGCCACATAAGAAGCGCGCCGACGGGAACGCCGACAAAAAATCCGGGAAGTTGTTGAACGATTTTTTTAGACATAACGTATTATGTGATTGCTTTCCCCTCTTTCACAAACACTTTACCTTGTTTCTTTACTGAAACAAAGACCCAGCCGCTCAAAAGCAGCAACAAACAAATACCCATCTGTGCCGGAGTCAGCCCAGGCCAGTAGCGGACGTCGGATCCTGGGAGATCGCTGGCCCGAAGAAAATCAGTCCAAAAACGAATAAAAAGATAGCTGAAGATGACGACTGCACTCGCGACGCCCCGTTTTGGAAAAAAGCGGATACTCAGGAGCAGCAGGACTTCGACAACCAGGCCGGTCAACGACTCAATCAAACCAAGGTCAAAACGCGCACCGCCAGGATATTGCACCGCGAGAAAACTGTGCGACAACGTTCCTGGATGATCATGGATCAAAAAGCAACCGATGCGGCCCACGGCCCAACCGAGTGGGAATCCTTCGGCCAGTGCATCCATTACAACGAAGGCCTCCAGACGATGTTTTTTGATGAAGACCGCAAGCGCGATGATTGCCCCAACAAAACCGCCGAACGAAGAGAGTCCGCCATGCCAGACACGCAGCACTTCCAACGGATCCTGGAGGAATGGCAATGGATTATAAAAAAAGACATGTGCCAGCCGTGCGCCGATAAAGGCAAACACGAGCATCTGCGTTACCAGATCAGTGATGAGATCCGGCGACAATCCCCTCTTTTTTGCTGCACGGCGTGCCAATACAACGGCGACCAGTGCACCCAACGCCACAAACATTCCCCAGACATGAAGTGGGATTGGGCCGAGCATGATGGTTTGCCAGGAGAAATACGGGATCATGGATCCATGATAGCACGCGCCGCGCCGGCTTTCGCGTTACGCGGTGAGACGATACACTAAATATAATAAGTCATTGCGAGGAGCGTCCGGCGACGTGGCAATCCAGTCGCGATTCGGAAGAGTCTCCGACTGGATTGCCGCGGTCAGGCCAGATGCCTTCCCTCGCAATGACAGAGTAAAACTTTTGCAAGAAACGGTATGCTCTTTCTTTCCCAACCGACACGCCGTACTTTTTTTCTTGTCGTCAGCATGGCGAGTGCGCTCCTTTTTTCTCATCACGCACTTGCCGCATCCCCCGAACACGTTGCGCCGCTGGCGATTCTTTCCACCGAGGAGGGAAAAACACTGGACCTGACAAACATCATTTTGCATGATGGTGCTGAGGTCCCCGTACCAAAAGACGCTACGATGACGCTCTACATCGCAACCACCGCACCCGTTTCTTCTCTGCACTTCAGCGGCATCGATACCTACGGCAGCGCTGGCGTGCTCAACTACGCCTATCAAGACGGTAACGGATTTCAAACACTGACTGTCAGCGATGACAGTGGAGCAAGCTTTACCAGAACCCGTCCAGACGGCACTGCGAACGTGACGTTTGTCCTGCCTGGCAACTGGTCCACGACAACGCTTACTGAAGACGCGCTTCATCGCTCGGCATACTGGATCCGCATTACCGTAAAAACACCGTATGAGAAAGTCCCATTTGTAAAAAAGATCGACGCAACCGTTTTCACCACGCAAGCGACCTTTGTCCAAGATTCCTTCGGTGGCTACAATGGTCTCATCCGTGCCACGCCAACCGCCGGCTGCGGCAGCGATGCGGCCGTGCTCCGTGAGGCAGCAACTACCAATGGCGTGCACTGGTTTGTGGTACGCAGTACCGCGACCGCATGCACACTCACGGTTTCGCCGCCAGGATTCCTTTCTTTCACCTTCCCAGCAAAAGCATTTAACGGAAGTATAGAAGTAGTGAGCGGGATCACCACCCTTTCCCACCGAACCACCGTCAAAGTGCAAGATGAGCAAGGTTTCCCAGTCCATGATGCACAGCTAAGCTTTGACGGACTGCCACAAGAGGCAGAGCAAGGCGGCACCTACTATTTTGGCAATGAAGATACAAAGGATGCGCGCCTGATCATTCAACGTCCGGGATACCGAACCGAAGACGGTAGCGTACAGAATGTCGCACTACAGCACGTGAGCGGTGGTACTGCCTTCCAACAAACAGTGGTCACCATCGCGCCGAACACTGCGTCATGCAATGGAACCATTCTTCCTGGTGCCTCTGCAGCCTGTGCCATGCTGGCGCCGAACGTGCATGTCATCACGCTCCACGCAGGACAGACGACGTCAACAGCATCCATCACGATCTACACTGATTCCACCAAAACAACCATTGCCGATGATCGCAGCCGCGTTGGCGACAACGACGCAAGCCTCGTGTCAAATGCGAGCGGTGATATCTTTTTTGCACTCCGCGAAGGCACCTATTATTACACCGCGATGGCTCTTGGTGCGCCAGCAGCGCTCGACAATTTTTCCGTTTTGCCAGATATTGGCGCAACACTCAAAGTCGATTACTACCCGCCCACACCGAACAGCACAACCCCAGCTGCGAACAAATCAACGATCACCGTCTCCGCTCCGACGACACTGTATGCAAATCGCGATCTCGCACTCATTACGCTCACCGTAAAAGACAGCCAGAGCTATCGTCTGCCTGACATCACCTCGAGTGTTTCAGTAAGCAGCACACTGTCCATTACTCCAAGCTCTGACGAAACGAACGACCTCGGTGAAGTTTTTTTTCTCCTGCGTTCGACACGAGCAGGATCAACAACAATCGTCCCAACGGTCGGCGGTGTTGAGATCGGCAACGGCCCAAGCGTTACCTTTATCGATCCTCCCCCACTCCAAGACGGCCGCGTTTCGGCAACACAGTCACTCGTCACCATTTCTGGAATGCATTCGCCAGCAGACAATTCGACAACCCAGACGATTACCGTCACCGTTCGTAATGTCGGCCCTGCGTCGCTCGCTGGAAAAACTGTTGCACTGACGACATCCTGCCCAGGTGTGACCATTCAGCCGAACATTGGAACGACGGACAGCACAGGGCACGCAACGTTCGCAGTCAAAGGCAGCATTGAAGGCGACTGTCTTTTTTCAGCAACGGCAGACCGAATCCCGCTCGTCAAAACAGTCTCACTCACTTTTGGTGCCTTTAGCGGCTGCCCGGTGGTTGGCGCTGGGAGTCTCATCAAGCTTGTGGACGACCACGACGCTACCACACAGTCAGACACTGCCGTCTATTACGTCGGCAATGATTGCAAGCGCCACGCTTTTTCCAACGCCCATGTGTACGACAGTTGGTATCAGTCATTTGATACCGTTTCGACTGTCAGCGCAGCACAGCTTGCGTCCATCTCCCTTGGGAAAAACGTCATCTACAAACCAGGTGTCCGCTTGGTAAAATTTCTTTCGCTAAACAACGTCTACGCCGTGGCTGCGGATGGCAAGCTGCGTTGGGTCTCTTCTGAAGCCATTGCGCAAGCAGGATATGGCGCGAACTGGAACAAGAGTGTGAACGATGTCTCCGACGCATTCTATGGCGATTACGCCTTCGGAGATGATCTTGCAGCAACAGGAGATATAACCACGGAATTACAACAAAGCACCGGGGTAACCATTGATTCTGTTCTGTAAATCGGGTTGTTTTTCGAATTTTCTCAAGCAACCCTTGCTTTTCTTCGGAATTTATACTAATATCCCAGGTCAATTTGTCTTGCGTCCTCATGCGTAAGAGCAGACGCACGTAGGGCAAATGTGACGGAAAGAACCCGAGAGAGACGATGAACGATAAAGAAAAAGTCCTGAGAATTCCTGGCGCACCGACGCGTGAGTCGGTCGTCAATGCCATCATCGATGGCACGACAGGGCTCATATGCGCGCATGCGTCCGCGATCATTGAGCACGGCCCTCAGTCGACCGAGGCGCAGCTGTTCGGAAACCGCGTGCGGGATTATCTCAAGGAGGTACTGGCGAGCTTCGAGGATGGAATCAAGCGCCGCATCCTCGGCAAGCTGAGTGACGCGGTCGGCATTTCGGTGTTGGGGATGAGTACTCCCCACTACGAGTCGTCCGTCATGAAGGCCGCGGCGCCCCCTGCCCCGAAGAAGTCGAAGGCGCGGCCGAAGCGGAAGGCCAAGGCGGCGACCAACCCGTCCACGAAGCCCAACGCTGCCCCGGTCGAAAAGCTGGAGACGCTCATCCCCCGGCACTTGCCCAACGACAGCAGCGTCATCTCCGGCTCAGAGCTCCTCAAGAGGCTCCGTCAAGAGCCCGGTCGCGCGACGACGACGACCCAGAACCTTCGCCATCCGTTGCACAAGCTCGTGGCCCAGAGGATCGTCGGGCACAACAGTAAGCCAACGAACGCGCGACTCTGGTTCAAGACGCCGACGAATTCGGCGTAGCGCCGAACAACGACAGCAGTATGGCTGCGGTAACGATCCGATGGATCGCACCGCAGCCGTTTTTTTATTCTTACCATTTTTAGAAAACTCGTTTCACAAAACGCAAAGATCTTTTCTTTCGCTGATACTTGACAAAATGTGGTGCGTGAAACAAAATAGTACGTCCTGAAGGGAGGCTACCATGCAGGAAGGCACGATTCTTTGGGCGCTTCGTCCAGATCCGAACCGCTCGTTGTTTGCAGGCGAAAGTCCGACAGAACAGTTCATTCGAGCAATCGAAGTACTCGTCAGCAAGGTGTCGTGCGAAGACAACCCCGCCGGAGATCTTTTGTCGGCACTCGCACTCCAGAGAGAAACGCGCGGAGACCGCTTTGACAGCCGCGTGCATGCCGCAGTGGATGGGCTCATTACCTGGTTGCGAGAACGCGAGGTCTCCCCGTCTTCATATGACCAAGGAATGACGCTGCTCTATCTCCTGCACGATGGGTATCACGAAACGCTCACCACCATCGAAGCCGGCCACGAAGCGCACAAGCCAGCGCTCGACTACCTCGTCGCCGTCTTCGCGCCAGACTAGCGCAAAGCCGCCTTCCCTCTCGGAAAGGCGGCCATTTTTTATTTTTCTAGAGCACTATTTTCGGTCGATGCGTTTCACGAAAGGCAAACAGTTTTTCTGCTGCTGATGCCGCCGCAAACATTCTCCCCTCTTCCCAATGCGGCGCAATCCATTGCAAGCCGACTGGCAGCCCGTCCAGAAGGCCACACGGTTGCGAAAGTGCCGGAAGACCAGCGACGTTGATTGAAACGGTAAAAATATCCGCGAGATACATAGCCAGCGGATCATCCATCAATTCGCCAATCTTCCAGGCTGTTGTTGGGGATGTTGGGGTGACGAGAAGGTCAACTTCTTTAAATGCCGCCGCATAATCTGCACGAAGCAGCGTTCGTGCTTCTTGGGCTTTGCGATAATAGGCATCGTAATAGCCGGCAGAAAGGACGTATGTCCCCATCATGATGCGGCGACGGACTTCGTCACCGAACAAACGACCGCGGGTTTCACGATACAACTCTTTCAATGTCTCTGCCGGTTCGCGTGGACCAAAACGAATACCGTCCAAACGTGAAAGATTTGATGATGCTTCGGCAAACAGCAAGACGTAATAGACAGCCAACGCGTACGATGCATGTGGCAAGGAAACGTCTTTGATTTCCGCACCAGCCGCGCGCAGTTGATCAATCGCTGTTTGGATCGTCGGCCCAATCGGCATGTCGGCAACACCCTCCATGTATTCTTTGGGGATGCCGATGCGGACGCCTTTCAAACTCTCCTGCGCCTTCCAAGAGACCAGTGGAACGTTGCACGTCGTTGCATCAGCAGCATCAACGCCAGAGATGACAGACAGCAACGTTGCCGCATCAGCCACCGTTTTTGTCATTGGACCAATTTGATCAAACGAAGAGGCAAGGGCAATCAAACCATAACGAGACACGCGTCCATATGTCGGTTTCAAGCCAACGAGCCCAGACAACGCGGCTGGCTGGCGAACAGAACCGCCGGTATCAGAGCCAAGCGCACCTGCACAAAAATCGGAGACAACCGCCGCAGCAGAACCACCAGAAGAGCCGCCGGGAACACGGGCAGTATCCCACGGATTTTTCGTCGGTCCCCATGCCGAAGACGCGGTGGAAGAACCCATCGCGAATTCGTCCATGTTCGTCCTCCCAAGAATCACTGCGCCCGCATCACGAAGACGTTGTATGGCAGTGGCAGAATATGGCGAACGATACTTTTCTAAAATGCGCGATCCCGCAGTAACGACGTGGCCCATGTCGAGCAGGTTGTCTTTGACTACAAGAGGAATGCCAGCCAAAGGGAGGTCTGCTTTTTTTGCATCAGATACTTTTGCCGCCGCACGTGCCTCATCTGCATACACTTCGACAAACGCATGGACCACATCATCTTGCGTGGCGATGCGTTCGAGATAGGCATTGGTGACTTCTTCTGCAGAAAAGGTTTTTGCAGCAAGGCCAGCTTTTGTTTCGGCAATATCCAATCGAGTCAATTCCATAGTGAATGCGAATCACGAAACGCGTAATGCGAAACGCTTTACTTCCAGAGATTGCGCGTTGTATACGCGCCGAGGATAAATGCGCCGCCCAGGATGACGACGAGCTCCCAGGAGACAGCGCGGCCCGTCACGATGTGGAATGCGGCGACGATGCCGGCAAACACGAGCAGACCGCACAAGACGGAACCGACTGCTTCAAAGGGGCGTTTCATAGTGGAGTATCTTTTTGATGTTTCTCGTCGCGGGTACCCATAAAGACACCCGGAACCGTCAAAAGACCATCGCGCTGAGCGGGAAAACCGGCACGCAAGGCATCGAGTGTTGCGACATCGCTTTGGACAACCACATCATCGCGCCAGACGTTTACTGCGTCAGATCCGGTCAACGAAGCGGCGGCGTGTTCGACTTCGGACAATTTGCTGACATACGAAAGAATCGCAGAAATCTGCGCCTCATATTTCTCCGCTTCACCCGGCTGGAGCGACATGTGCGCCAATTCCGCCAAATGGTCGATATCCGAACGTTCCACATGCATATGGAAGAGAGTGTAACAGACGGAGAACGGATTGCAAAAGACCTCATCGTGCCAATAAAAAAACCAGGCAACCGATGTTGCACTGGGAGCCTGGTTGATGCCGATAGGAGTATTAGCTAACTATGCTGACGTAGGCGGAAGCACTACAGAGGAGCACCTTCGCGTCTACCCTTATCCGCGAAAACTTGCGATCTACAGAGTACCTCAGAAAATCTGGGAGACACTCATCAAGCTTGCCCTCGATCTCGCTCTCGGCTTTCGTGCCAAAGCAAGGAGGAAAGAGCTCGTCATCATACTCTCGCACCCACTTGCAAAAGAAACACGCGAAGGCGTGACGGAAGCTCAGCCTGACGCCATCGATCTCATATGTCTCTTCCAACACCCGCTCAGCATCCGTGCTTGGCAGCGAAAGCGAAACCTGGATCATGAACGTGTAGTCGCCATGTAGTGACGTCGCCAGGATCCATCCGTCCCCAACAGCGGAACACTGATGATGATCCTTCGCGAACGGCCAGATGCGCGTCGTGGGCGTTGGTGCGCTCCCGACAGAACGTGGCGACCGTCCGAGACTCCCCATTACTACGACAAGGGCAATCAGAAAGACAGCACACCCTACCGTACTCAAGATCGTACTCAACATCTCGTCCTCCGATTCGACCGACACTTTCGAGAGTTGAAGAGAAAGACTAGCACAACGTGTGCTTTTGTCCAGGCTTCAGACGGTTGTTCCCAGAACTGCTTGAAATTCTTGTTCGTGCAAAATCGTCACTCCCATTTCCTTTGCTTTTGCCGCCTTCGATCCCGGATCTTCGCCAACGACCACGTATGATGTCTTCTTGGAGACAGACTCCGCCACTTCCCCACCACGAATACGAATTGCCTCCTTTGCTTCGTCGCGCGTCATGTTCGTCAATGTGCCGGTTAGGACAAAGGTCTTTCCCGCAAGTGGTGCAGGTCCACTGCTTTTCTCTACAGGAACGATTTCGACACCTACAGCGAGATAGTCATCAAGCAGCGCTTGTGCTGTTTTGTCGTTCAGATATACGCCAATGCTTTGGGCGACGATCGCACCAATATTTGGAATGCTTTCCAATTCTTCGGGGCGCACCACACGAAACCGCTCCAACGTTCCAAACGCTTTTGCCAAATCCCGCGCCGTTTCTTCACCAACATGTCGGATGCCGAGGGCGACGATAAACCGGTCGAGTGAAATACGGCGGTGCTGGGCGATTTCTGTGACGATCTTTTTCGCCGAAAGGTCGCCAAAGCGTTCAAGGGCGGCAATATCCCCTTCTTGTAAACGGAACATGTCTGCAGGCGAACGCAGCAACCCTTCGTTGACAAAACGCTCAATATTTTTTGGGCCGAGGCCAAGGATATCAAAAGCAACCGCAGCATGGATCAACCGCTCCATTTCAACGGCATAGCAACGCGGATTGCTGCAGATAAAAGCAACTTCGCCAGGGCGCTGGATGACTGCGGAACCACAGACCGGGCAGGTTGCCGGAGGACGGATCTCTTTTGCCCGCGGTGGGCGGAGGTTGAGCAGGACTTGTTTGATCTTCGGGATGATGTCGCCTGCTTTATACAAAATCACTGTGTCACCAATGCGGACATCGAGGCGGCGGATTTCGTCCATGTTATGGAGCGAGGCATGATGCACGGTCGTCCCACCGACCCAAGTTGCCGCAACCACCGCAACGGGAGTCAACACACCA